>NZ_VMMV01000055.1:0-35373 GCF_013277375.1 Streptococcus sp. 3613 | reverse complement strand
GAGGCATCGTTGTTGGTGGTGCTATTACTAGACCAAAAGAGATTACAGAACGCTTTGTAGCAGGATTGAAATAGCATGCTAGAGAAGAGGTGTAATGTGAAAATTGATGTTATAAATCATATAGAGTCACCAGGACTAGCTGGGATGATTTGTAGACGGATTAACAATAGAATTTTAGTATATGGGGGTAGTTATTTCCCAAATAACGATCCGTTAAAGAGTCCAAAAGTCCAATCTAATAAAATTAGAGTTTATGATGAGAAATTTAATCTTCTATATGAACAAGATGGAAAAATTTCTCCAGATAAAGGAATTACAATTGAAGTTGAAAATGAAATCTTTTATATTCTAGGTTCAAGTATTTATCGTATTACAATTGGTGAAAGTGTAGAAGAAATCTGTCTCGGGGATTTTGATTTCCAACTAGAGAGTGGTTATGGTTGTTATTTTGATGGCCACTTATTCTTTGGATTTCAGGAAAGTTATCTGTTCAATATTGAGACTCGAGAGCTTTTAAAAAAATCCGACTTCCCAGTTTCTGGTAGAGGTCAAGGTTTATCAGTCAAATATCAAAATGAATTGTATTATTTAGGTGGAGCGAACAATAAAGCTTATTTAGATGGATACAAGTATATTTTTAAAAAAGATAAGTGGGAAAAACTTGAGTTCGGATTACCAAGTTCAGTTCTAGGAGCATCAAGTATACAAATAAATGAAAACGTTTTATTGATGCTTGGTGGCTTTAATGAAATTGTTTATAATAAAGCAGTTATTGATTTAGCAGCCCCTGGCTATAGGGAAGAATACTTTTCTAAAGGAAGAGATTTCTTTAATTGGAATCGCAGCTTGCGAATACTAGATTTAGAGACAGGTAAGGTCAAGATTGTTGCAAACGATGAGCGTTTTGCTCTTTGTGGGGCAGGTTTTCTAAAAGCTGACAATGGATATTACGTTGTTAGTGGGGAATGTAGCCCAGGAAGACGCACTTCTGATATACTTTTGTTAGAGGAGGAAAAATAACGAAGAGTTTAAATTTTTAATTTCTGCAATGCTTACTTAATCACAATAAATAATTACTTAATACAAATAAAGGAGAAATCTAATGAAAGATTTAACTAAGTACAAAGGCGTTATCCCTGCATTTTATGCTTGCTATGAAGAAAATGGTGAAATTAGCCAAGAACGTGTAAAATCTCTGGTGCAATATTTCATTGACAAAGGTGTAAAAGGTATCTATGTAAATGGTTCTTCAGGTGAATGTATTTACCAAAGTGTAGAAGACCGTAAACAAATTATTGAAGCTGTTATGGAAGTTGCTAAAGGTAAATTAACAGTTATTAACCATGTTGCATGTAATAATACGAAAGATAGTATTGAATTGGCAAAACATTCAGAAAGTGTTGGAGTCGATGCTATTGCAGCTATCCCACCTATTTACTTCAAATTGCCAGAATATTCAATCGCAGAATATTGGAATGCAATGAGTGAAGCTGCGCCAAATACAGATTTTATCATTTATAATATTCCACAATTGGCAGGGGTTGCGTTGACTGGTAGTTTGTATGCAACAATGCGTCAAAATCCTCGTGTGATTGGAGTTAAAAATTCTTCTATGCCTGTACAAGATATTCAAATGTTTGTAGCTGCAGGTGGAGAAGATTACATTGTATTCAATGGTCCAGATGAACAATATCTTGGTGGTCGCTTGATGGGAGCAGAAGCTGGTATTGGTGGTACTTATGGCGTTATGCCAGATTTGTTCTTGAAATTGGAAAGTTTGATTCAAGAACGAGATTTAGATACTGCTAAAAAACTTCAATATGCTATCAATGAAGTTATCTATAAGATGATATCAGGTAAGGCAAATATGTATGCTGTAGCAAAAGAGGTTTTGCGTCTAAATGAAAAACTTGATTTAGGTTCCGTTCGTCAACCCTTAGAAGCATTGGCAGAAGGTGACTTGGAAGTTGCAAAACAAGCAGCCGAACTTATTCAACAAGCACGAAAAGAATTTTTATAGTACCTAAATAAAATCAATATGGAGATATGTTATGGGCACAACAGGATTTACAATAATTGACTTAATTATCTTGATTGTTTATTTACTTGCGGTGTTGGTTGCAGGTATCTATTTCTCTAAAAAAGAGATGAAAGGAAAAGAGTTCTTTAAAGGAGATGGTTCGGTTCCTTGGTATGTTACTTCGGTATCCATTTTTGCCACAATGCTCAGTCCGGTTTCCTTCTTGGGACTCGCTGGTAACTCTTATGCAGGTAGCTGGATTTTATGGTTTGCTCAATTAGGGATGGTTGTAGCTATTCCACTGACAATTCGTTTTATCTTACCTATTTTTGCACGGATAGACATCGATACGGCATATGATTACTTGGATAAACGCTTTAATTCTAAAGCACTTCGTATTATTTCAGCACTCTTGTTTATTATTTATCAATTGGGACGTATGTCTATCATTATGTACCTCCCATCAGCTGGTTTATCAGTATTGACAGGAATTGACATCAATATTTTGATTACTTTGATGGGTGCAATTGCAATTGTTTATTCTTATACTGGTGGTCTAAAATCCGTATTATGGACAGACTTTATTCAAGGTGTGGTTCTGATTAGTGGTGTCGTTGTAGCTTTATTTGTACTGATGGCTAATATTAAAGGTGGCTTTGGTGCAGTAGCAGAAACATTAGCAAACGGGAAATTCCTTGCTGCAAATGAAAAACTTTTCGATCCTAACTTGCTTTCAAACTCCATCTTCTTAATTGTGATGGGTTCAGGCTTTACAATCTTGTCTTCCTATGCTTCATCTCAAGATTTGGTTCAACGTTTTACTACAACACAAAATATTAAGAAACTTAATAAAATGTTGTTCACAAATGGTGTCTTGTCACTTGCAATTGCAACAGTCTTTTACTTAATCGGTACAGGCTTGTACGTATTCTATCAAGTACAAAATGCAGGTAGTGCAGCTAGCAATATCCCTCAAGACCAAATCTTTATGTACTTTATTGCATACCAGTTACCAGTAGGTGTCACAGGTTTGATCTTGGCAGCGATTTATGCAGCAGCTCAATCAACTGTTTCAACAGGTTTGAACTCTGTTGCAACTTCATGGACATTGGATATTCAAGATGTCATTTCTAAAAATATGTCAGAGGATCGTCGTACGAAAATTGCACAATTCGTATCTCTAGCAGTAGGTTTATTCTCAATTGTTGTTTCCATTATCATGGCTCATTCAGATATTAAATCTGCATACGAATGGTTCAATAGTTTCATGGGACTTGTACTTGGTCTACTTGGTGGTGTATTTATTCTTGGTTTTGTTTCTAAAAAAGCAAATAAACAAGGTGCTTATGCAGCGCTGATTGTATCAACTATCGTCATGGTATTTATTAAATACTTCCTTCCTCCAACAGCTGTTAGCTACTGGGCATATTCATTGATTTCAATCTCTGCATCAGTAGTTTCAGGTTATATTGTATCTGTTCTTACTGGAAATAAAGTATCTGCACCTAAATATACAACGATTCATGATATTCCAGAAATTAAAGCGGATTCAAGTTGGGAAGTTCGTCACTAATAGAAAAGAGAAAATAATATGATTATTTCTGAACAATCTGATTTTAGACGATATGCTTCTGTCAATAAACATTTTTCAAAAGTCTGTGATTTTTTAGAAAATACAAATTTGACAGATTTAGTTGATGGAAAATTGATATTGATGGGGAAATGTTTTTGCAAATTGTATGATTTATCTAGCTGATGGAGTTCCAGGAGATATTTTTGAAACTCATAAGAAATCTTTAGATATTCATATTGTTGTTGAAAATACTGAAAAAATGGCAGTAACTTCCCCAGTTCGTGCCCAGTCACGTGTACCTTTTAGCGAAGAAAAGGATATTGCTTTTTACGATAGCAAAGACTATCAAATTGTTGAATTGCTTCCAGGGAATATGTTGGTGACTTTTGAAGAAGATCTTCACCAACCAAAGATTCATTGCAATGATGAGCCTGTTAAAAAACTTGTTATCAAAGTTTTAAACGAGGAAAAATAAAATGAAAAAAATATTAAACAATATGTAACCTTAGGTACTGTAGTGGTATTATCAGCATTTGTTGCTAACTCAGTTGCAGCTTAGGAGACTGAAACTTCTGAAGTATCAACACCAGAGTTGGTGCAACTTGTTGCACCAACGACTCCGATTTCGGAAGTACACCTAAATCGGGTAACTCTTCGGAAGTTACTGTACAACCTCGAACAGTCGAAACTACTGTTAAGGATCCATCTTCTGCAACGGAAGAAACTCCTGTCTTAGAAAAAAATAATGTTACTTTAACAGGGGGAGGAGAAAATGTTACTAATGAGTTAAAGGATAAATTTACTAGCGGTGACTTTGCTGTAGTGATTAAGTACAATTAGTCTAGTGAGAAAGGCTTACAAGCTCTGTTTGGAATATCTAATTCTAAACCCGGTCAACAAAATAGTTATGTAGATGTGTTCCTTAGAGACAATGGTGAATTGGGGATGGAAGCGCGTGATACTTCTTCCAATAAAAATCACCTAGTATCCAGACCTGCTTCAGTTTGGGGTAAGTACAAACAAGAAGCTGTGACTAACACTGTTGCAGTAGTAGCAGATTTAGTCAAAAAAACATATTCTTTATATGCAAATGGCACAAAAGTAGTAGAAAAGAAAGTGGATAACTTCTTAAACATAAAGGATATTAAAGGCATTGATTACTATATGCTTGGGGGAGTGAAACGTGCAGGAAAAACGGCGTTTGGTTTTAACGGAACACTAGAAAATATCAAATTCTTTAATAGTGCATTGGATGAAGAAACTGTTAAAAAGATGACAACAAACGTTGTTACTGGACATTTAATTTATACGGCTAATGATACAACAGGTTCTAACTATTTCCGTATTCCAGTTCTGTATACTTTTAGCAATGGTCGGGTATTTTCAAGCATTGACGCTCGTTACGGCGGAACTCATGATTTTTTGAATAAAATTAATATTGCTACAAGTTATAGTGATGATAATGGTAAGACATGGACTAAACCAAAATTAACATTGGCATTCGATGATTTTGCGCCAGTACCATTAGAATGGCCTCGTGATGTTGGTGGACGTGACTTACAAATCAGCGGTGGTGCAACCTATATTGACTCTGTTATTGTTGAAAAAAATAACAAACAAGTACTCATGTTTGCTGATGTGATGCCTGCTGGAGTAAGTTTTAGAGAAGCTACTAGAAAAGATTCAGGTTATAAATAAATTGATGGTAATTATTACCTTAAATTAAAGAAACAAGGTGATACTGATTAGAATTATACTATTCGTGAGAATGGTACTGTATACGACGATCGTACCAACAGACCAACTGAATTTTCAGTAGATAAAAATTTCGGTATTAAACAAAATGGTAATTATTTGACAGTAGAGAAATATTCGGTTTCATTTAAAAATAATAAAAAGACTGAATATCGTAATGGGACTCACGTCCATATGAATATCTTCTACAAAGATGCATTATTCAAAGTAGTGCCAACGAACTGTATTGCATATATTTCTAGCAATGATCATGGCGAATCTTGGTCTGCACCAACTTTATTACCTCCTATAATGGGACTTAATCGGAATGCGCCTTATTTGGGTCCTGGACGTGGAATCATTGAAAGCTCAACTGGACGTATTCTTATTCCGTCTTACACTGGTAAAGAGTCTGCGTTCATTTATAGTGACGATAATGGAGCATCTTGGAAAGTTAAAATTGTGCCACTTCCTCCTAGTTGGTCAGCAGAAGCACAATTTGTAGAATTGAGTCCAGGAGTAATTCAAGCATACATGCGTACAAATAATGGTAAAATTGCATATTTAACAAGTACAGACGCAGGTACTACTTGGAGTGCACCGGAATATTTGAAATTTGTTTCAAATCCAAGTTATGGAACACAATTATCAATCATCAATTATAGTTAATTGATTGATGGTGAAAAGGCTGTCATTTTAAGTACTCCAAACTCCACAAATGGTCGTAAACACGGGCAAATTTGGATTGGTCTAATTAATGATGATAATACAATTGATTGGCGTTATCATCACGACGTTGATTATAGTAACTATGGATACTCATATTCAACATTGACAGAGTTACCAAATCATGAAATTGGATTGATGTTTGAAAAATTTGATTCATGGTCTCGTAATGAACTTCATATGAAAAATGTTGTACCATATATAACATTTAAGATTGAAGATTTGAAAAAGAATTAAATCTGAAATTTAAAAATATATAGAAATAGGATAAAAATTATGGTAAATTACGGTATTGTTGGAGCTGGATATTTTGGAGCTGATTTGGCTCGCTCAATGAACAAAATTGAAGATGCAAAAGTGGTTGCGGTATTTGACCCAAATCATGGAGAAGAAGTTGCTCAAGAGTTGGGATCAGATGTTTGTGCAAGTTTAGATGAACTTGTAGCACGTGAAGATATTGATTGTGTGATCGTAGCTTCACCTAGCTATCTTCACCGTGAACCTGTTGTGAAAGCTGCTCAACATGGCAAACACGTATTTTGTGAAAAGCCAATTGCATTGTCTTATGAAGATTGTAAAGCCATGGTTGACGCATGTAAAGAAAATAATGTTATCTTTATGGCTGGTCACATCATGAACTTCTTTAATGGTGTACACCATGCTAAAGAATTGATTACTCAAGGTAAAATCGGTAAAGTTCTTTATTGCCATGCCGCTCGTACAGGTTGGGAAGAACAACAACCAACTGTATCATGGAAGAAACTTCGTTCTCAATCTGGAGGACATTTGTACCACCATATTCATGAATTAGATTGCATTCAGTTCATCATGGGAGGACTTCCTGAAAAAGCGACAATGGTAGGAGGCAATGTATATCATAAAGGTGAAAACTTTGGTGATGAAGATGATATGCTCATTGTCAACTTAGAATACTCTGATGATCGTTATGCTGTTTTGGAATATGGTAATGCTTTCCTTTGGGGTGAACACTACGTCTTGATTCAAGGAACTGAAGGAGCTATCAAACTTGACTTGTTCAATACTGGAGGTACTCTTCGTGTTAAAGGTGAAGGAGAATCACACTTCTTAGTTCATGAAACTCAAGAGGAAGATGATGATCGTACAGCTATCTATATCGGTCGTGGTATGGATGGAGCAATTGCGTACGGTAAACCAGGAGTACGTTGCCCATTATGGTTACAAACATGTATTGATAAAGAAATGGAATATCTACATGACATCATTAAAGGTGGAGAAATTACAGAAGAATATGAAAAACTTCTCAATGGTGTAGCTGCTTTAGAATCAATCGCTACCGCTGATGCATGTACTTTATCAGTTAAAGAAGATCGAAAAGTAAGTCTTTCAGAAATCACAAATGCTTAACTATTGTAAAACAGAATAGTAAATTCTTGTCATTATATAATTTCTAAAGTTCTGTGATACAACTTATTGAATAGACTTCCTGCGAAACAAAATATGGTATAATAGTTCTATGAATTATGAAGCAAGTAAACAACTAAATGATGCACAATTTAATCGTCTTGTTGGTGTTCAGCGCACGACTTTTGAAGAGATGTTAGCTGTATTAAAAATTAAACACGCAAAAGATGGATAAAAACCTAAATTAAGCCTAGAAGACCTTCTTATGGCCACTCTTCAATATGTGCGAGAATATCGAACTTATGAACAAATTGCGGCTGATTTTGCTATCCACGAAAGCAACTTAATCCGTCGGAGCCAATGGGTTGAAGTAACTCTTGTTCAAAGTGGTTTTACGCTTTCAAGAACTCACCTTAGTGCTGAGGACACGGTAATGATTGATGCGACGGAAGTAAAAATCCATCGCCCTAAAAAACAATTAGCGAATGATTCTGGTAAAAAGAAATGCCACGCTATGAAGGCTCAAGCGATTGTCACAAGTCAAGGGAGAATTGTTTCTTTGGATATCGCTGTGAACTATTATCATGATATGAAGTTGTTCAAAATGAGTCGCAGAAATATCGGACAAGCTGGTAAAATCTTGGCTGACAGTGGTTATCAAGGGCTCATGAAGCTATATCCTCAAGCGCAAACTCCACGTAAATCCAGCAAACTCAAGCCGCTAACAGCTGAAGATAAAGCCTGTAACCATGCGCTATCTAAGGAGAGAATCAAGGTTGAGAATATGTTTGCCAAAGTAAAAACGTTTAAAATGTTTTCAACAACCTATCGAAATCATTGTAAACGCTTCGGATTACGAATGAATTTGATTGCTGGCATTATCAATCATGAACTAGGATTCTAGTTTTGCAGGAAGTCTAATAAAGAAATAGAGATGGGACTGGGATAATGCCCAGTCCCATTTTTTATCAAAAAGTAATGAGATCAAAAATGTGGGAGTGATGAAATGAAGATTATAGGGATCGATATTGGCGGAACAACAATTAAGGCAGATTTATACGATGATTTTGGAACGAGTTTAAATCAGTTCAAAGAGATAGAAACAATTATTGACTATGATTTGGGAACGAACCAGATATTAAATCAGGTCTGTGATTTAATTGGTGAGTATATTTTAAATTATTCAATTGATGGTGTTGGGATTTCCACTGCTGGAGTTGTTAATGCTAATACAGGAGAAATCATCTATGCAGGCTATACAATACCAGGGTATATCGGAGTAAACTTTACTTCCGAAATAGAAAAACGTTTTGGGTTGTCTACTTTTGTTGAAAATGATGTTAATTGTGCTGAATTAGGTGAATTGTGGAAGGGACAAGCCAAAGATAAGAAAAATGTAGTAATGGTTACTATTGGAACAGGTATAGGAGGCAGTATTATTGTCAATGAACAAATTGTTAACGGATTTAAGATTTGGAGATAAAGTCGCTAAAGAAACTTTTGAAATTTTTGTAGAAAATCTAACAAAAGGTTTATTAACGATTTCTTATCTACTTAATACAGAAATTCTCATATTAGGAGGTGGGATTCTGGCTAAAAAGGATATTTTGTTACCTGAAATTCAAAGTTCTTTAGCTAAAAATGCAATGGATAATAGGTTTTTGCCTAAAAATGTTGTGGCAGCTACATTAGGAAATGAAGCTGGTCGTATAGGAGCTGTAAAAAATTTCTTAGATAGAGTTTCTAATAAATAGTGTAAAAGATAAGGAGGTGTCACAATGACTAGCTCTGTATTTTCGACAATGCAAGATATTGAGAATGTTGCAACCGATATTATAAAATCATATGATAATGAGATTTATACGTATAAAGCTGTCTCCCAAGAAGAATTGGAAAAACTAGAAAAAAGTTATGATGAAAAAAGTCACGAAGAATTAATTTCAATAGAAAGCAATTTAGAAATGAAACAACAGAACCTCATTGATGAGGTTAATAAAACAATCAAGGAAAATGATGCAAAGATTCAGTATATTTCATCAAGTAGGAGAGGAGAATTTGTAGAAAAAATTATTGGTAGGGTGGTAGAAAAATATGGCTATTAGTCAGATGAAAAGAATTTCTCTACTATTTACTAAGAGTAGTCTTGATGATGTTTTAAAAACTATTCAAGAACTAGAGTCAGTGCAGTTCCGTGATTTAAAGGTTCAGGATAACTGGCCAGAAGCTCTAGAAAAAGATGAGGTTGTATTTCCAACTATTCAAATTTCTCATACTTCTAATTCCAATCATGGGGTTATTGAAGGAAATGATGCCTTGACTTATTTGATGAATAAACAACAACATTTGGAAGCAACTGTAGAGAAATTACAAGAATACCTACCGAAAGAAAACACGTTTAAGTTATTACAGCAACCTCCGATAACAACCTTTTATGAAGAATTAGAAAAATTTGGTAAAGCTAATGTTGCTGAGGGTGTTCTTAAAAAAGTGAATCATCAAATAAACAGAGTTCATGAATTAGAAAGACACATTCAAAGTAATAATGAGGAAATAGAGAGATTAATAAAGTGGGAAAAATTAGAAATTATTCCTGCGTATTTAGAACAATTCTCTTTCTGTAAAGGAAAAGTCGGAACAATTCCAAGGACTGTAGATAATCGCTTATACAATAGTTTTTTAGAAAACAATGTTGAAGTTCAAGAAATATTTTCTAATGATAGAGAGTACGGTGTTGTTGTTTTCTATCAGTCCAGTTGCTCTATTGATTTTGATGAATACTTATTTGAACCATTTGATTATTCTAGAAAGGAATTACCGAAGCAGCGAGTAGTAGATTTGGATCAAAAAAACATGCAGTTAATAACTGAAAAAGAGAATATTATCGCATCGTTGCAAGATTCAAAGAAAAATTTGATAGATTTACAATGGCAAATAGACTATATTTTATCTATCTATGCTCGTCAAATCTCTAAGAATAATCTTTTGAGCACTCCGCATCTAGTTGCATTAGAAGGATGGATAGAAGAAACCCGTATTTTATATTTTATAAAAGTTATGGATGAGCGTTTTGGACATTCTATTTATATTTATGAATCTGAAACATTGACGGATAATCAAGATGAAATACCTATCAAATTAACGAATCATTCTTTAATTGAACCATTTGAATTATTGACAGAAATGTATGCTCTGCCCAAATATTATGAGAAAGATCCTACACCTGTATTAGCACCATTTTACTTTACATTTTTTGGAATGATGGTTGCTGATTTAGGCTATGGTTTACTATTGTTTTTAGGAACAATGTTAGCATTAAAAAATTTTCATCTACCTTCAGCGACTAAGAGATTTTTAAAATTCTTTAATATATTAGGGGTAGCCGTTGCAATTTGGGGTGGAATCTATGGCTCATTTTTTGGATATGAGTTGCCATTTCATCTGATATCTACAACCTCGGATGTCATGACTATATTAGTAGTGTCAGTTGTGTTTGGATTTATTACAGTATTTGTAGGTTTGTTAGCTTCAGGACTACAAAAAGTAAGAATGAAGAAATATGCAGAAGCATATAATTCAGGATTTGCGTGGTGTGTTATTCTGCTTGGCTTGTTATTTATTGCTGTCGGAATGTTGATGCCTGATATGAGACCGTTATTTGTATTAGGGAAATGGGTATCTATTTTTAATGCTGTGGGGATTTTGATTGTTTCTATTATTCAAGCCAAAAGCTTGTCAGGTATTGGAGCAGGATTGTTTAATCTATATAACATTTCATCTTATATAGGTGATTTAGTTAGTTTCACTCGATTGATGGCATTAGGATTATCTGGAGCAAGTATAGCATCAGCTTTCAATTTAATTGTTGGTTTGTTTCCGGGGACATTGGCTAAACTGACAATTGGATTAGTATTATTCATTCTTTTACATGCGATCAATATTTTTCTATCGTTACTATCAGGATATGTTCATGGAGCACGTCTGATATTTGTTGAATTTTTTGGTAAGTTTTATGAGGGTGGAGGAAAACCATTTCAACCTTTGAAGGCTTCTGAGAAATATATTAAGGTTATTACAAAGAATTAATGGAGGATATATATAATGGAACATTTAGCAACTTATTTTTCAACCTATGGAGGAGCTTTCTTTGCTGCATTGGGAATTGTATTGGCGGTTGGATTAAGCGGTATGGGGTCTGCTTATGGAGTTGGTAAGGCTGGGCAATCTGCCGCAGCTTTACTGAAAGAACAGCCAGAAAAATTTGCCTCAGCTTTGATATTGCAACTACTGCCCGGAACACAAGGATTATATGGTTTTGTTATTGGAATTTTGATTTGGTTGCAATTAACTCCAGAACTTCCTTTAGAAAAAGGCGTTGCTTATTTCTTTGTAGCTCTTCCAATTGCTATTGTAGGATACTTTTCGGCTAAGCATCAAGGAAATGTAGCAGTAGCGGGAATGCAAATATTGGCTAAAAGACCAAAAGAATTCATGAAGGGAGCAATTTTGGCTGCCATGGTAGAAACCTATGCAATTCTTGCCTTTGTCGTATCATTCATTTTGACCCTTCGTGTATAAGAAATTAATTTGCTATTCAAAGGAGGAGTCTAAATGAGCAATTTAGAAAACTTACGAGAGTCTGTTATTGAACAAGTTCATGAAAAAGGGCGTATGAAATTATTGGATTCCAAAAAGAAGATTGATGATGAATTTGAAATGCAAAAGTTGGTCATTGTAAAGAAAAAAGAAGCTGAACATGAACGAAAGTTAAAAGAATTACAACAGAAATATCAAATAATTTTTCAACAATTAAAAAATAAGGAACGCCAATCAACGTTAGTATCAAAACAGAAAATATTAAAAGAACTTTTTCAATCTGCTTTAATAGAAATGGAATCTTGGAGTGCAGATAAAGAAATGGAGTTCATCTATCGAATTCTGGAACGATATTCACAACAAGAGGTCATAGTAACTTTTGGGGAGCGGACTTTAGCTAAATTCAATTTGGAACAATTAGAGAAATTGAAATTCTCTTTTCCAAATCATTTATTTAGTGAACAGCCTATCTCAAATGAATCAGGCTTACTTATTTCAATAGGTAAAATTGATGATAACTATTTGTATAAAACATTAATTGGATCGATTTCTAAGGAAGAAAGTTCAAGTATCGCAAATCAAATTTTTATCAATTAAGGATGAAATTGGTTAATCCTTCTTAGAAATTTGGAGTATTCCAATATAATTAGAAAGGTATTTTATGGATACTAATCTTTTTTCAAAAATAAATACGACGATTTCGGTAAAAGAAAACGATTTTATTACAGAAGAAAAATTTCAAAAAATTATACAATCCAAAGATACGGAGACATTGGCATTTATCTTAGAAGCAACTCCCTATCATTTATCGATTGACGTTTTAGAAAATCCTAGTCAGACAGAGACTTCGCTAATGACAAAATTAGTCAATGATTATAGATGGGCCTATGCTGAAAGTCCGTCTGATAAAATTGTGACTTTATTTGCTTTACGATATGTTTATCATAATATCAAAGTTTTATTAAAATCTAAGGCGGCAATGAAGAAAGATTTTTCTAAATTATTAATTCCAATAGGGATTTTTGATATAGAAAGTTTAAAACATTTAGTTTCTTCCTTACATTCAGATACACTTCCTGATTTTATGGTTCATGAAGTAGAATCAATTTGGAATGAGTATGAAACTTTTAATAATATTCGTGTACTTGATGTCGGAGCTGATCTAGCATATTTTAAACATCTGAAACTTTTATCTAATGAGTTAGGTGAGGTGCTGTCTCAGGTTATTGTTGCAATGATTGACTTTTATAATATTATTACTGTAAAACGTGGTTTATCTCAAAATAAGAGTCATGGGGATATTTTACAATTACTTTCAGATGAAGGAAGTATTTCTGCTAAAGAATTTATATACATTGTAGAAAATCAAGAAATATTTGTGTGGTTCAATAAAATAAATCCAAGCTTAGATTCAATCTTTTCAACTTACGAATTGAAGATGCAGGACGCAACAATTTCATCTTCTGAGTTAGAATTTTTATGTGATTTACTATTGTATAAAACTTTAGATCAAGGAAGGTATAATGTAGATGGGCCGTTAGTTCTTGCTAGATATTTATTGGGATGTGAGTTTGAAGTAAAGAATCTTAGAATGATCATATCAGCTCTTCAAAATACAATTCCTTTTGAATCAATAAAAGAAAGGATACGCCCGCATTATGGAAGCTAATAAGTATAAAATTGGCATAATTGGTAGCCATGATATTATTTTACCCTTTAGCATGATTGGGTTTGATATATTTCCTGCCTATCAAGAACAAGAAGCTATAAATACTCTAAGAAAATTAGCTCAATCTGATTATGGTGTCATTTATATCACTGAAGACATTGCTTCAATGATATTAGATACAATTCGCCATTATGATTCTCAAGTTGTGCCTGCTATTATTTTATTACCGACTCATAAACAAGGTTTAAATTTAGGATTAAAACGTATAGAGGATAATGTAGAGAAAGCAGTAGGACACAATATTTTATAATAATGTACAAAATTGTCTGTAATATTATTCTATAATTTTTGGACTTAGTAAGGAGAATAACTTTGACTCAAGGGAAGATTATAAAAGTATCGGGACCTCTAGTTATTGCATCAGGTATGCAGGAGGCTAATATTCAAGATATTTGCCGTGTAGGTAAGCTAGGGTTAATCGGTGAAATTATTGAAATGAGAAGAGATCAGGCATCTATCCAAGTCTATGAAGAAACATCTGGTCTTGGTCCGGGAGAACCTGTTGTTACAACTGGAGAACCTCTATCGGTTGAATTAGGTCCAGGATTGATTTCTCAAATGTTTGATGGCATACAACGCCCATTAGATCGATTTAAATTGGCTACTCATAATGATTTTCTAGTTCGTGGGGTAGAAGTTCCAAGTTTGGATAGAGATATTAAGTGGCATTTTGATTCCACTATAACAATTGGTCAAAAAGTGAGTACGGGTGATATTCTTGGAACTGTCAAGGAAACCGAGGTAGTTAATCATAAAATTATGGTTCCTTATGGAGTATCTGGAGAAGTCGTTTCTATTGCATCTGGCGATTTTACAATTGATGAAGTTGTATATGAAATAAAAAAATTGGACGGTAGTTTCTATAAAGGAACGCTTATGCAAAAATGGCCTGTCCGCAAGGCGCGTCCTGTTTCTAAACGTTTAATTCCAGAAGAACCATTAATCACAGGTCAACGAGTTATTGATACATTCTTTCCAGTAACCAAAGGGGGAGCTGCAGCAGTTCCTGGACCGTTTGGAGCAGGAAAGACAGTTGTACAACACCAAGTAGCTAAATTTGCCAATGTTGATATTGTTATTTATGTCGGTTGTGGAGAACGTGGAAATGAAATGACGGATGTACTGAATGAGTTTCCTGAGTTGATTGACCCTAGTACCGGACAATCAATTATGCAACGGACAGTTCTGATTGCTAATACTTCAAATATGCCTGTTGCTGCTCGTGAGGCTTCAATTTATACAGGAATTACCATGGCTGAGTATTTTCGTGATATGGGCTACTCTGTAGCCATTATGGCTGATTCAACTTCACGTTGGGCAGAAGCGCTACGTGAAATGTCAGGACGTCTAGAAGAAATGCCTGGTGATGAGGGTTATCCTGCTTATCTGGGAAGTCGTATCGCTGAATATTATGAAAGAGCAGGACGTTCTCAGGTTCTAGGGCTTCCAGAACGTGAAGGAACGATTACTGCTATTGGAGCTGTATCGCCACCTGGTGGAGATATTTCAGAACCAGTTACTCAAAACACTTTACGGATTGTGAAAGTTTTTTGGGGGCTTGATGCTCCGTTGGCACAGCGACGTCATTTTCCTGCAATTAACTGGCTTACATCTTATTCACTATATAAAGACAGTGTGGGCACTTATATAGATGGTAAAGAGAAGACAGATTGGAATAGTAAAATAACTCGTGCGATGAACTACTTACAACGGGAATCTAGTTTAGAGGAAATTGTTCGTCTTGTTGGAATTGATTCTCTGTCTGATAATGAACGACTAACGATGGAAATTGCTAAACAAATTCGAGAAGATTATTTGCAACAGAACGCTTTTGATTCGGTAGATACATTCACTTCGTTTGCAAAACAAGAAGCAATGCTAAGTAATATCCTAACTTTTGCTGATCAGGCAAATCATGCTTTAGAGTTGGGTTCTTACTTTACAGAGATTATGGAAGGTACCGTGGCAGTTCGAGACCGTATGGCGAGAAGTAAATATGTTTCAGAAGATAGATTAGATGAAATCAAAATTATATCAAATGAGATTACACATCAAATTCATTTGATATTAGAAACAGGAGGTCTATAAATGAGTGTTATAAAAGAATACAGAACTGCTAGTGAAGTTGTTGGGCCTCTTATGATTGTTGAACAAGTAAATAATGTGTCTTACAATGAGTTAGTTGAAATTCAACTTCATAATGGAGAAATTCGTCGTGGACAAGTTTTAGAAATCCACGAAGATAAAGCAATGGTTCAGCTTTTTGAAGGATCTAGTGGAATAAATTTAGAAAAGTCTAAAATTCGTTTTGCTGGTCATGCATTAGAATTGGCTGTATCTGAGGATATGGTTGGTCGTATTTTTAATGGGATGGGAAAACCAATTGATGGTGGACCAGATTTAATTCCAGAGAAATATTTAGATATTGATGGTCAAGCTATTAATCCTGTATCTAGAGATTATCCAGATGAATTTATTCAGACAGGGATCTCCTCTATTGATCATTTGAATACTCTTGTACGTGGTCAAAAATTACCAGTATTTTCAGGTTCGGGCTTACCTCATAATGAATTAGCTGCTCAGATAGCAAGACAAGCGACTGTTTTAAATTCTGATGAAAATTTTGCGGTTGTATTTGCAGCAATGGGTATTACTTTTGAAGAAGCTGAGTTCTTTATGGAAGACCTCAGAAAAACAGGAGCGATCGATCGTTCAGTCTTATTTATGAACTTGGCAAATGATCCTGCAATTGAGCGTATTGCAACTCCCCGCATTGCTTTAACTGCGGCAGAGTATCTAGCTTTTGAAAAAGATATGCATGTTCTAGTTATCATGACGGATATGACTAACTATTGTGAAGCGTTACGTGAAGTCTCGGCAGCTCGCCGTGAAGTTCCAGGTAGACGAGGCTATCCGGGATATTTATATACAAATTTATCAACTCTATACGAAAGGGCTGGTCGCTTAGTTGGTAAAAAAGGTTCAGTGACACAGATTCCTATTTTAACAATGCCAGAAGATGACATAACACATCCAATTCCTGATTTAACTGGATACATTACTGAAGGGCAAATTATTTTGTCGCATGAGTTGTATAATCAAGGTTATCGTCCACCAATCAATGTTTTACCTTCTCTCTCTCGATTAAAAGATAAGGGATCTGGAGAAGGTAAAACTCGTGGAGATCATGCTCCAACTATGAATCAACTGTTTGCAACCTATGCTCAAGGGAAAAAGGTTGAAGAGTTAGCAGTAGTATTAGGAGAGTCGGCTTTATCTGATGTAGATAAATTGTATATGAGGTTTACAAAGCGCTTTGAAGAAGAGTACATCAACCAAGGATTTTATAAAAATCGAAATATAGAAGATACGTTGAATCTTGGGTGGGAATTACTATCAATTCTTCCTAGAACAGAGTTAAAACGTATCAAAGATGATTTGCTTGATAAATACTTACCTTTGGTAGAAGTTTAATCCAGAAATGGAGTGATTATCTATGGTACGTTTGAATGTAAAACCAACTCGTATGGAATTGAATAACTTAAAGGAACGTTTGAAAACAGCTGAACGTGGACATAAGTTATTAAAGGATAAAAGAGATGAATTGATGAGGCGATTTATTTCTTTGATTCGTGAGAATAATCAACTTCGGAAAGAAGTAGAAAGTTATCTAATTGATAATCTAAAATCCTTTGCAGTTGCTAAATCATTAAAGAATTCTCAAATGGTGGAGGAATTATTTTCAATTCCATCGAAAGAAATTGAATTATTTGTTGAGAAAGAAAATATCATGAGTGTAATAGTTCCTAGAATGTATATGAATATTACTTCTCAAAATGAGAACAGTGAATACAGCTATTTATCTTCTAATAGTGAAATGGATGATGTATTTGCTACAATGAATTGTTTAATTGATAAATTACTAAGACTGGCAGAAGTTGAAAAAACGTGTCAGTTAATGGCTGATGAAATAGAAAAAACACGTAGACGTGTAAATGGTTTAGAATATTCGATTATTCCAAACTTGTCAGAAACTATTCATTATATAGAATTGAAACTAGAGGAGGCAGAAAGAGCCAATTTAGTTCGGATTATGAAAGTGAAGTAGATCCTTTATTTAGATTATTAATTAGATGAACAAATATCAGCTTGGATAAGGCGCTAAGTCTTTCTAAGCCGTTTTTTAGTAATTCAATTCCTTTTTTTCAGTATGATAGTGGTATTATTTTAAGATACTTGAATTCTAACAATAATAACTTGAATTTTCAATATATAGTTCAACTTTTAATAGCATTTGTTATTATTTATTTCCCTTTGAGTCAACTATTACAGTTTTTGACACCTAATATTATTGTTCGTAGTATAGGAGGGGTGGTTGTTTCTATACTGCTTTCTATATTATATATGAGAGGAAGGACGAAATATGTTCTACGTAAATAGTTATGTTTTTGCTTATAAAAAAGAAGGTATAATGTATTTGCGTGGTCGGAGTATGCGGGAAATAGCTATAGAACCTCAAATTTCGCAAGAATTTATCAACGATCTATTTAATAGTTGTAAGGAACTATTAGAGATAGAAGAAGTATTAGGCAGTAAACTAACATTTGAACTATTAAATGAACAAATTTTAATTTCGGATGAGATAGATATTGATAGTAGATATTCTAGAACTAAAGGTTGCTATTCGTTATTTTATAATGAAGAGTATAATAAAATACAGAATAAAACAGTATTAGTATTAGGAGCAGGAGCCTTAGGATGTTATATATCTCTAAGTCTAAGTATGTATGGAGTGAGGAAACTTATTGTCGCTGATTACGATATAATAGAACCATCAAATTTAAATAGGCAAATTCTTTATACAGAGTCGGATGTTGGTAAGGAGAAGATTAATGTTCTTTCTGAAAAAATACACAAGTATAATTCAGATGTTCAGGTAGTACCTATTTCTATTAAAGTTTCTTCAGTAGAAGAATTAGAAAACATTGTTGCGGAATATGGGAGTATAGATTTTATCGTTAAAGCAATTGATACGCCCATTGATATTATAAAAATTGTCAATCAATTTGCTGTATCGCATAAGATATCCTACATATCAGGAGGGTTTAATGGATGCTATCTTATTATTGATAATATATATATCCCTACCATCGGTTCTTGCTTTGGTTGTCGGAATATAAACAAAGATATAAATAAGTACACTTTATCTGATAAGACAAAGTGGCCGACTACACCAGAGATGCCTGCTATTTTGGGAGGGATAATGACTAATTTAATAATTAAAATATTTCTGGGATGTTATAATGAAATCCTAATAGATAACGCTTACGTTTATAATATGAGAAATCATGCTCTAAGTCAAGAAAAATATGTTCTGGAAAACGGAGAATGTCCAATTTGTAAAAAAATAATAAAGTGAAAGATAACAATATTAGAGCGAAAACATTTATTCGTTCAGTTTGTTTTTGCTTATTATCAGGAGGAGTAGCTTTTTTATCTGCTATTGGGCAGTTCACTGTTATAGAAACACAATTAATAGTATTGTTCTTGGGTATTATTTTTGCCATCATTGGAAAATATAGTATGGCTTTTTTCATCGTTTGAGATTTTATTTTTGCTTGTTAATTTTAGAACATTTATTCAGTTAGCAGTGGATATTTTTATTGGTATGATAATATTTTTAATGCTGTGGATATTTATTATGTTAGGTATAGTGTGTCTTAGTTATTATATAACTTTATTATTTAGCAAGGAGGCTTAGTATGTTTAAAAAAATAGGTATAATGAGTATTTGCATATATATAATTATTTTATACTGCTTGAGAATGTATCGTATTATCAATAATATTGAAACAATCTTGCTAACGGTTATATGCTTAATGTTATTGTTTTTTTTAAGACGTTTATTTGATAAAGATAAGTAAATAGATGTTAAGTAAAAATGTAGAATATAAAGGAGGTGCAATGAGTATGATTGAAGTTAGCCATTTATCAAAAAGTTTTGGTGATAAAATAGCTTTAAATAATATAAGCTTCACTGTTAAAGAAGGTTAGATTTTTGGATTTTTAGGACCATCTGGTTCTGGAAAGACCACAACGATTAATATTCTGACTGGGCAGTTCCTTGCCGATAAAGGACAATGCCGATAAAGGACAATCTATTATTTTGGGACAAAAATCTCAAAATTTAACAAGCGGTGAATTAAAGAGAATTGGATTGGTTGGCGATACAAGTGGATTTTATGAGAAAATGTCTCTGTATAACAATCTTCTTTTTTATAGTAAATTTTATAATATTAGTAAATCACGTGTTGATAATTTGTTAAAGCGAGTAGGATTATATGATAGTCGCAAGATGGTAGCAGGAAAATTATCCACTGGAATGAGGCAACGAATGCTTTTAGCACGAGCTCTTATCAACAACCCCGCTGTACTCTTTCTGGATGAACCGACCTCAGGTCTAGATCCCACAACTTCTCGAACAATTCATGAGTTAATTTTAGAATTGAAAACAGCAGGGACAACGATTTTTCTAACGACTCATGATATGAATGAAGCAACTCTTTTATGTGATTATGTTGCCTTATTAAATAAAGGGAAATTAGTTGAGCAAGGAGCTCCTTCTGAACTCATTCAAAGATATAATAAAGATAAAAAGATTAAGTTTACAGATTATAATGGGAATCAGATAACTTTTGATTTTACATCACTAGAACAGGTATCTCAGGCTGATCTGGAAAATATTTTTTCAATTCATTCATGTGAGCCTACTTTAGAAGATATTTTTATCACATTAACAGAAGGAAAGCTAAATGCTTAAACGGTTTCTGGCTTTGGTATGGTTGCGTTGTCAAATTATCCTTTCCAATAAGAGTATTTTATTGCAAGTTTTAGTGCCTTTTGCTTTCACATATTTTTATAAATATCTTATGGAAACACAGGGGAAGGTCAACGATCAACAGGCATTAGTTCTTTTGATGATGTGTTTACCTTTTTCTTTGGCTTTGGCTGTTGGAAGTCCTATAACTATTATCTTGTCTGAAGAAAAAGAAAAGTACAATTTACAAACTCTTCTGTTGAGTGGTGTTAAAGGCTCCGAATACATTTTATCAACTATGTTTCTTCCTTTTTTGCTAACTTTTGTGATTATGGGAACTACTCCTCTTATTTTAGGAGTTACAATTGTACATACTTTTAATTATATTACAATCGTTCTTCTAACCTCTTTATCCATCATTTTATTCTATTTATTGATAGGTTTAACCGCGAAGAGCCAAGTAGTAGCTCAGGTTATCAGTCTTCCTGCTATGATTTTAGTTGCTTTCTTACCGATGCTATCTGGTTTGGATAAGACAGTTGCGAAGATAACAGATTATAGTTTTATGGGACTGTTTACTAAGTTTTTCACAAAATGGGAGGAATTTTCATGGAATAAAACTCTAATTCCTAATCTAACACTACTTATTTGGATTGTTGTTCTATTAACTTTAATTACGCTAACTATTAGGAAAAAGAAAATTTCTTAATTGAGTTATTTTAATGATTATAAACACAAGTGGGAAGGAAAAAATGAACTGATCTTTTTGACAGCAATTCTACAGAATAGTCTTATTGCTATATTTTGATTTGAGTGTACGAAAAAAGAAAAATAACAATAGTGCTCATACTAATTGCAGAAGTTTTGGGTGATAAGATAACTGATAAATTGCAATAAAAAATGCAACATTTTTAAATCTCCTCTATAAGTGCTTCAAAACCTGTCTTGTAATCCAAGTATTTTTGGGGACGGTGATTAATAAGCTAGCAAAGCATCATTAAGGATTTTTTCGGTAATTGTTGCCAAATCGGTTTAAGAAAATACCCACGAAGAAGTCCATTCGCATTCTCATTACTTCCCCTTTGCCAAGATGAATAGGCATCCGCAAAATAAAACAGAATTCCCATTTGTTCAATTAAAGGGTAACAAGCAAACTCTTTTTCTCTGTCCGAAGTGAAAGTCTTTAACTATTCTTTTGGAAAGAGTCTTGTGAGGTGTTCAATAGCAGTCAACATGGATTTAGCTGTTTTTACTTGACAAGTACTAGTAGAAATAATAGAATAATAGAAAACCTTTAAAGCAGTCCAGAGAGGCAGCTAAGGTTAGACGGTGAAAGGGTGGAGACTACCCATTTTTCGTGGAACCTTGCTGTTGGCAGGTTCCTTTTTTCGTGGCTTCTGTTGGCCAGACTCTCTCACTAGCAAAGGTAAAAGGAGAAACCTATGCGAGAACATCGTCCAGTCATTGCTCTTGATTTTCCTAGTTTTGAGGCGGTCAAGGAATTTTTAGCTCTTTTCCCAGAAGCGGAAAGTCTTTATCTCAAGGTAGGGATGGAGCTTTATTACGCAACGGGGCCTGGGATTGTGTCCTACTTGAAAGGCTTGGGTCATAGTGTCTTTTTAGATCTCAAGCTTCATGACATTCCCAATACAGTCAAGTCAGCCATGAAGGTCTTGTCTCGGCTTGGTGTGGACATGACCAATGTCCATGCGGCTGGTGGTGTAGAGATGATGAAGGCTGCGCGTGAAGGTCTTGGAAGTCAAGCCAAATTGATTGCTGTCACTCAGCTGACCTCAACCTCAGAAGAGCAGATGCAGGAGTTTCAAAATATTCAAACCAGTCTGCAAGAGTCAGTGATCCACTATGCTAAGAAGACAGCTGAAGCGGGTTTGGATGGTGTCGTTTGCTCAGCTCAGGAAGTGCAAATCATCAAGCAGGCTACCAATCCAGATTTTATCTGTCTGACACCGGGCATTCGTCCTACAGGTGCTGCTGTTGGAGACCAAAAACGCGTTATGACACCTGCTGATGCCTATCAAATCGGCAGTGACTATATCGTAGTGGGACGTCCCATTACCCAAGCTGAGGATCCTGTTGCAGCTTATCATGCCATCAAGGATGAATGGACACAGGACTGGAATTAAAGAACTAGCTTAGAAAAATAAAAGGAGAAGACCATGACACTTGCCAAAGATATCGCTAGCCACCTCTTGAAAATCCAAGCCGTTTACCTCAAACCAGAGGAACCCTTCACTTGGGCATCTGGTATCAAGTCACCGATTTACACTGATAATCGTGTGACACTATCCTATCCAGAAACTCGTACCCTAATTGAAAATGGCTTTGTGGAAGCTATCAAAGAAGCCTTTCCTGAGGTAGAAGTCATTGCAGGAACTGCAACAGCAGGGATTCCTCACGGAGCCATCATTGCTGACAAGATGAACCTGCCATTTGCCTACATCCGTAGCAAACCAAAAGACCACGGAGCTGGTAATCAAATCGAAGGTCGCGTAGCTCAAGGTCAAAAAATGGTAGTGGTTGAAGACCTGATTTCAACGGGTGGTTCTGTTCTTGAAGCCGTAGTAGCAGCTAAACGCGAAGGAGCAGATGTACTTGGAGTTGTAGCGATTTTTAGTTACCAATTGCCAAAAGCAGATAAGAACTTTGCAGATGCTGGTGTGAAATTGGTGACGCTTTCTAACTACAGTGAACTCATCCACCTAGCCCAAGAAGAAGGCTATATCACGCCAGAAGGACTCGACCTTCTAAAACGCTTTAAGGAAGACCAAGAAAATTGGCAAGAGGTGTAAAAAATCAAAAGACTAAAAGGTTAAAAATTATACTATTCTGTCATATCAGGTGTATGAATGACAAGATTCAAGTTGTTAATGTTTTTTACGTCAATTGTTTCAGTTTTAGATTTGCTTGGCTTGCTCTTATATAAAAAGTAGCACACGTCATGAAAGTTACAAGAGTTAAAGTGTAATCCATAAATATTGTCAGATTCCTTTTCTGAGATGTTGGAATTTCTTGCTTATCCCAGTCTTTCCAGTGATTTTAGCGTCAGGTTCTTTTTAGTTTTGAAAGATTATCCGTGAATTTCTTGCTTATTTATGATAAAATGGGAGTATCGCAAAAATGACTCATCGTATTCAATTTTGAGTAAAACTAGGAGGATCCCATGTCAACAGAACATATGGAAGAACTAAATGACCAGCAGATTGTTCGCCGTGAAAAAATGGCTGCGCTCCGTGAACAAGGAATCGATCCTTTCGGAAAACGCTTTGAACGCACTGCAAATTCACAAGAATTAAAAGATAAATTTGCTGACCTCGATAAAGAACAATTACATGATAAAAACGAAACAGCTACTATCGCAGGACGCTTGGTAACCAAACGTGGTAAAGGTAAAGTAGGTTTTGCCCACCTTCAAGACCGCGAAGGTCAAATCCAGATCTACGTTCGTAAGGATGCTGTCGGTGAAGAAAACTACGAAATCTTCAAAAAAGCAGACCTTGGTGACTTCCTTGGTGTCGAAGGTGAAGTGATGCGTACGGATATGGGAGAACTCTCTATCAAGGCTACTCACATCACACACTTGTCTAAGGCTCTTCGTCCTCTTCCTGAGAAATTCCACGGTTTGACAGACGTTGAGACAATTTACCGTAAACGTTACCTTGACTTGATTTCTAACCGTGAAAGCTTTGAACGCTTTGTCACTCGTTCAAAAATCATCTCTGAAATTCGTCGTTACCTTGACCAAAAAGGTTTCCTTGAAGTGGAAACACCTGTTCTTCACAACGAAGCCGGTGGTGCTTCTGCCCGTCCATTTATCACCCACCACAATGCCCAAAACATTGACATGGTGCTTCGTATCGCGACTGAGCTTCACTTGAAACGCCTTATCGTGGGTGGTATGGAACGCGTCTATGAAATTGGCCGTATCTTCCGTAACGAAGGAATGGATGCTACTCACAACCCTGAGTTCACTTCTATCGAAGTTTACCAAGCATACGCAGACTTCCAAGATATCATGGACTTGACGGAAGGCATTATCCAACATGCTGCTAAATCAGTTAAGGGCGACGGCCCAGTCAACTACCAAGGAACTGAAATCAAAATCAACGAACCATTTAAACGTGTTCACATGGTGGATGCTATCAAAGAAATTACTGGTGTAGATTTCTGGCAAGATATGACTTTGGAAGAAGCTAAGGCTATCGCTGCTGAGAAGAAAGTTCCAGTTGAGAAACACTATACTGAGGTTGGTCACATCATCAATGCCTTCTTTGAAGAGTTTGTTGAAGAAACTTTAATCCAACCAACCTTTGTCTATGGACATCCAGTAGCTGTATCTCCACTAGCTAAGAAAAATCCTGAAGACCAACGCTTTACTGACCGTTTCGAGCTCTTCATCATGACTAAGGAGTACGGTAATGCCTTTACTGAGCTCAACGACCCAATCGATCAGCTTAGCCGTTTTGAAGCCCAAGCTAAAGCTAAAGAACTTGGTGACGATGAAGCGACAGGTATCGACTACGACTACATCGAAGCCCTTGAATATGGTATGCCACCAACAGGTGGTTTGGGAATCGGTATCGACCGTCTCTGCATGCTCCTCACGGATACAACTACTATCCGTGATGTATTGCTCTTCCCAACAATGAAATAAACGCTTATCCTCTGGCTCTTGTCAGGGGATTTTTGGCTCTTTGTCAACTGTAGTGGGTTGAAGTCAGCTAAGCTCGAGAAAGGACAAATTTCGTCCTTTCTTTTTTGATGTTCAAAGCGATAAAAATCCGTTTTTTGAAGTTTTCAAAGTTCCGAAAACCAAAGGCATTGCGCTTGATAAGTTTGATGAGATTATTGGTCGCTTCCAGTTTGGCATTAGAATAGTGTAGTTGAAGGGCGTTGATAATCTTTTCTTTATCTTTGAGGAAGGTTTTAAAGACAGTCTGAAAAATAGGATGAACCTGCTTAAGATTGTCCTCAATGAGTCCGAAAAATTTCTCTGGTTCCTTATTCTGGAAGTGAAAAAGCAAGAGCTGATAGAGCTGATAGTGGTGTTTCAAGTCTTCCGAATAGCTCAAAAGTCTATCTAGAATCTCTTTATTGGTCAAGTGCATACGAAAAGTAGGGCGATAAAATCGTTTATCGCTGAGTTTACGACTATCTTGCTGGATGAGCTTCCAGTAGAGCTTGATAGCCTTGTATTCATGAGACTTTCGATCCAATTGATTCATGATTTGGACACGGACACGACTCATAGCACGGCTTAGATGTTGCACAATGTGAAAACGATCAAGAACAATTTTTGCATTAGGGAGTGAAACAGTCTGGGAGATGTTTCAGCCTGAGCCTAGAAATTCGAAAGCGAAGCTGTTTAGCCAAGTCATAGTAAGGACTAAACATATCCATAGTAATAATTTTGACGCGACATCGGACGGCTCTATCATACTTAAGAAAGTGATTACGAATGACAGCTTGTGTTCTACCCTCAAGAACAGTGATGATATTGAGCTTGTTAAAATCTTGCGCAATGAAACTCATCTTTCCCTTGGTGAACTCATACTCGTCCCATGATATAATCTCAGGAAGGCTATTGTAAAAAAAATAAAATTAGGTTATAATGACTTCTGATAAATGATTTTACTACAAAAGGTTGGGTTAACTAAGGTGATGTTATGAAAACAGGGGCGTTAAGAATTTATTTTGGTTATGCTGCAGGAGTTGGAAAAACCTATGCTATGCTTAGAGAAGCGCAGCGAGCTCAAAAAGCTGGAGTAGATGTGGTAGTAGGTTACATTGAACCTCATAATCGACCTGAGACTATGGCTTTACTGATTGGTCTTGAGCAATTATCTCCTAAAACAATAAAATATAAAGGTATCACCTTAAATGAGTTTGATATTGATACTGCTTTAAGGCGTCAACCACGCATTATTTTAGTGGATGAATTGGCTCATACTAACTGTTTTGAGTCACGTAATAAAAAGAGGTACCAAGATATTAAGGAACTGCTTTATGCAGGGATTGATGTCTATACTACTGTAAATGTCCAACATATTGAAAGTTTAAACGATGTGATTGAAGCTATTACAGGGATTCAAGTTAATGAGATAATTCCAGATGCTATTTTTGATCAGGCTGATCAGATTGAACTTGTAGATATTGACCCATCAGATTTACTTGAACGATTGGATAAAGGAAAAATTTATTCTAAATCGCAAGCTAAATTGGCCAAGCGTCACTTTTTTACTGAAGAAAAGTTAATATCTTTGAGAGAAATCGCTTTGCGCAAAGCAGCTGATCAGATTAATGGAAGTGCTTTTCGAGGAAAAAAAGTTAAAGATAGTATTGTGACCAAGGAACATGTCTTGGTCTGTGTGTCACCCTCTCCCTCCTCTTCACATGTCATTCGCGCTGCTTCAAGATTAGCAAGTGCTCTTAATGCAGACTTTACAGCCCTGTATATTGGTAGTTTAGATAGGGAACTGACTAATCAGGAGTTACATCAGAACTTGGAATTGGCAGAGCGGTTGGGAGCTAAGGTGACAGTTATGGATTATAATAATGTGACCAAGCAGATTGCTGATTACGCAAAATTGAGCCGTGTTTCTAAGTTAGTAGTCGGAAAAAGTGGCTCCAGAACTATTTGGCCTAAAGAAAATATTGTGGAAGTTCTTAGTAAGAATGTTCCTGATTTGGATATGTTTGTAGTCCATAATACTAGAGGAAAAAAAGAGACTTCGGTTGGTAAGCTCTCGTTGCCTTCTTGGTTTTCTAAATGGCAATTTTCTTTCAGTGATTTGGTTAAAACACTGGTGGTATTGTTGCTAGTAACCTTAACAGGTCTTTTATTTCGTTTCTGGAATCTCAGTACCAACAACATTATAATAATATATATATTAAGTGTTCAAATAAATGCTGTTTGGACAAAAGGAAAACTTTATAGTGTGATTTCTTCTATTTTATCAGTTCTTTGTTTTAATTACTTTTTTGTGGCCCCCTACTACACTTTTACTTCTTTTAATTACTTTTTTGTGGCCCCCTACTACACTTTTACTTCTTTTAATCCTACTTATCCTATGACTTTTGCTATTATGTTAATTACTGGTCTGATTACTTCTAGTCTCATAAAAAGGATTCAAGAGCAGGCAAGATTATCTACTGAAAAATCTTATCTAACAGAGTTGTTACTACAAACAAATAGAGGATTATCTCAGGCAGACTCTATTCCTTCTATTTTAGAAGAACTAGCTATTCAAGTCAAAAAATTATTGAATAGTGATGTGGTGATTTATCCTGTAACAGGTGGTACTTTGGAGACGCCGAAATATTTCCCTACCAGTCATTCTTTGAGGACCTTAGCTGATTACTATCAGTACAATGAGCGAGGAGTGGTTGAGTGGGTTTTATATAATAATAAACAAGCTGGAGCAACAACAAACACCTTGTCTGCTGCTAAATTTCTGTATTTATCTGTCAGAGGTAAAGATTCTGTTTTTGCTATTATTGGTATTTTAATAGAGGATAAAACAATGATTGACCTGTTTGAAAAATCTGTTATTCTAACTGTTTTAGGAGAGGCATCCTTGGCATTAGAAAAAGAAGCATTACGCGAAGAACAACAAAAAATGGAACTTAAAATACAAAAAGAACGGTTAAGGGTTGATTTGTTAAGGGGAATCTCACATGATTTGAGAACTCCACTTACAAGCATATCAGGTCAGTCTAAATTAATGATGGAGACGGGGGGAATTATGGAGAAACAGCGTATGATAGAATTAGCTGCCTATATTTACGATGACTCTATGTGGTTGATTAATCTGATTGAAAATTTATTGTCAATTACTAAATTGGATAATGATACTACTCTTTCATTAAGAATAAATGTTTTCGATGAGTTGATTGAAGAAGCTTTGAAACATGTGGATCAACATATTAAGAATCATGACTTTGTTTTAATTTTATCAGATGATTTATTAATAGCTAAAATGGATGCTCCCTTGATTGTGCAAGTACTGGTTAATATCATTAACAATGCAGTTAAATATACGCATGAAGGATCTTTAATTACATTGACGAGTAATAGAAAGGATCAGAACCTGGTGGTTGAGGTTTCTGACGATGGTCCTGGTATTAACGATCAAGCAAAAGAAAAGATTTTTGACCTTTTTTATACATCAGAAAATTTGGCATCCGATGGTAAAAGAGGCCTAGGTATAGGACTATCTTTATGTAAGAGTATTATTACAGCACATGGGGGGACTATTTACGTCCATGACAATACTCCTAAAGGAGTTATCTTTGGATTTACACTACCACTAGCGGAGGTGAATGTATTACATGAAAAATGAAAATGTTAAGATTTTAATTTGTGAAGATGACTCTTCCGTTAACAGACTTTTATCCTTAGCAATGGAAGTTGAAGGTTATCATTATGTATCAGTTCGGACTGGAGAGGAAGCTTTGCGTCAGATCATTTCGCAATTTCCAGATTTATTATTATTGGATTTGGGTTTGCCAGATATGGATGGTAAAGACATTATTGACAAGATTCGTAGCTTTTCACAGCTACCTGTTATTGTTGTTAGTGCACGTGGAGAAGAAAGTGACAAGATTGATGCACTTGATGCTGGGGCAGATGATTATTTGACGAAACCCTTTAGCATTGATGAGCTTTTCGCTCGGTTAAGAGTTAGTCTTAGGAGGTCAAAGCAGATTAATCAACAAAGTGACGGTAATTCTGAAAAATCATCTTTTACTAATGGCTGGCTACATGTTGATTTTTTATCTAATCGTGTATTTGTTAATAACCAAGAAATTCACTTAACCCCGATTGAGTATAAGTTGCTTTGTCTTCTATCAGAGAATGTTGATAGAGTGTTGACTTATCGTTTTATTGTCAAGGAAATTTGGGGATATTATGAGGAAGATTTTTCTGCTTTGAGAGTTTTTGTTAATACATTGCGAAAAAAAATCGAATTAGGATTGGGTTACTCTAAAATGGTTCAAACTCATATTGGTATCGGTTATCGTATGATTAAGATTGAAAATTATGATGACAAATAATCCAAAAAGAATTTTATTCACCTGATTTGTAATTTCTTGGCAGCTATTTGAAACAAGTCTTAGGATAGGTTGTCTTAGGTTATTTTAGGAGACAATCTTTATATAATCTTTATTTTATATCCGTAATCTTTATATCATTTTTATACTTTTCGTGGTAGAATGATTATATTCTTGAAGGAGGATACAATGCTAGTAGATTTCATAATGTTTCTAGTTTTATTTTTTATTTTTTTGTTAATGATTGGTTTTATTGTTTGGTGTGATAAGCACCTTAAAGGTGATTAGAGGGAGAGTGTACTATGATAGTATTAGGAATAATTTTTGGTTTATTAATCTGTTATTTATTTTATGCTCTGTTACACCCGGAGAGATTTTAGGAGGAATGTGAGATGTTACAAATCATATTTGTCTTAGTACTGGCTTGTATTATTATATTACCAACTGGAAAGTATCTTTACCATATAGCTAGCCAGCAAAAAACTTTTGCAGATCCCATTATGGATCCTATTGATAGGTGGATTTATAAGTTGCTTGATGTGGACAAAAAAGGAATGACTTGGAAGGAGTATGCTGTAGCCCTTATTTTAACTAATGCTGTTATGGCTCTAGTGGCTTATGTAATCCTAAGAACACAGGCCTTTTTCTTTTTGAACCCCACCCGTGTTGGTTCATTAGAATCAAGCCTGAGTTTCAATACAGTCATATCTTTTATCACCAATTCTAATTTACAAAATTATGCTGGTGAGAGGGATTTGTCTTTTTTTAGTCAGATGGTTGTCATTACTTTTATGATGTTTACCTCAGCTGCTTCAGGCTATGCTGCTGCTATGGCTTTTATCAGAGGTGTATCAGGCAAGTATCAAGACATGGGGAATTTCTATGTTGACTTTGTTCGGGTGATTACTCGAGTGTTGCTTCCTTTTTCAATAATAGGCTCTTTGTTACTTATTTCACAGGGGGTTCCCCAAACACTATCAAAAGAGTTATATGCGACTACTTTGGAGGGCAATTTACAAGGTCTTATAATGGGACCGGTCGCTTCTCTTGAAATTATTAAACACTTGGGAACCAACGGTGGTGGTTTTTTTGCAGCAAATTCAGCAACTCCCTTTGAAAACCCTAATGTAATCACAAATATTATTGAAATGCTATCTATGATGTTGTTACCAGGTTCTATGGTAGTTGTTTTTGGTCATATGGTTTCATCTAGGAAAAAGGAAGATCATCCCTTTGAATCTGTACAGAAAGTTTCTTATAAGTCCACTAAATCTACGTTTATTAAACTAGGAGGACAGGCAAGACCGCTTCTGATTGTTATGCTATTCTTATTTTTTGTTGGTTTATCCATTATTGTTTGGTCAGAAAGTAAAGGAAATCCTGTCTTGCATCAATTGGGTTTGAATCAATCAATGGGAAGTATGGAAGGTAAAGAAGTTAGGTTCGGTATTCCAATGTCTGGTCTGTTTACAGAAATAACAACGGCTTTTACAACGGGTTCCGTGAATAATATGCACGATACTTTGACTCCTCTAAGTGGTGGAGTAGCTATGATTAACATGATGCTCAATGTTATATTTGGCGGTAAAGGTGTAGGAATAATGAATATGATGCTGTACGTTCTTCTTACTGTTTTTATTTGTGGATTAATGATTGGGCGTGCACCTGTTTATTTAGGAAAAAAAATTGAAGGTAAAGAAATGACTTTAATTGCTTTAGCCATCATGGTTCACCCTATGATTATTCTAGGTTTTTCAGCAGTAGCTGTCTCATTGCCAGCAGGATTTAACAGTGTTACCAATCCAGGATTTCATTCTTTATCACAAGTGATTTATCAATTTACCTCAGCTTCTGCTAACAACGGATCGGGATTTGAAGGACTAAAAGACAATACTTTATTCTGGAATATATCTACAGGATTAGCTATGTTTTTTGGACGCTATGTGACTTTGATTCTTCAGCTATCGATTGCTGGTTCGTTAATGACTAAGCAACATGTGAATGATTCCCTAGGTTCTTTAAAAACAGATACGGGGACTTTTGCCATTATTTTAGGTGTGATAGTGTTGATTATATCAGCCTTAACTTTCTTACCAGTCCTTGTACTAGGACCTTTAGCTGAATTTCTAACTCAATGAGGTTTATTATGATTTCAAAGAAAACTTACTTTCTGACACAAAAGATACTACTCAGTTCCCTTAAAGGAGCGGTCGTAAAACTTCGCCCTAGTTACATGATTAAAAATCCAGTAATGTTTGTAGTTGAAGTTGGTTTTGTTCTGACCTTCTTTTTAACAATTATCCCCGTTGATGCTCAACAAGATAGCCAAAGTAGTCAATTGTATAATGGCATAGTAGCAGTGATCTTATTTTTAACTTTATTATTTTCTAATTTTGCTGAATCCATTGCGGAAGGAAGAGGAAAAGCACAGGCTGAAAGTTTAAAAAAGACGCAAGAAAATATGACAGCTAGACGACTCTATTTTGACAATGATGGTCAGACCCTTCTTGAAGAAACTATTGAGGCCACAGCCTTGCAAAAAGGAGATATCGTTCTGGTTAAGGTAGGAGAATTAATTCCTGGTGACGGTGAAGTTATTGAAGGAATTGCTTCTGTAGACGAATCAGCTATTACAGGAGAGTCAGCTCCGGTGATCAAAGAACCTGGTGGTGATTTTGCTTTTGTAACAGGAGGGACAACTCTTGCTAGTGACTGGCTTAAGTTGAAAATGACCTCACGTGCTGGAGAGTCTTTCTTGGACAAAATGATTTCCTTGGTAGAGGGTGCTTCTCGGCAAAAAACCCCTAATGAAATTGCCTTGAATACTTTGCTAGTTAGCTTAACAATTATATTCTTAATGGTAATTGGAAGTTTGTACCCGATTGCTAGCGCTTTGCACATAAAGATTACAGTTACTACTCTTGTGGCATTGACCGTATGTTTAATTCCAACAACAATTGGAGGTCTGCTGTCAGCAATTGGAATTGCAGGTATGGATCGCGTTACACGGTTTAATGTGATTGCTATGTCAGGAAAAGCAGTGGAGTCTAGTGGTGATGTGGATACTATGATTTTGGACAAAACAGGAACCATTACCTTTGGAAATCGTATGGCTGCTCATTTTGTTCCTGTAGATGGTGTTAGTCAAGAGTCTTTAATAAGAGCAGCTATGCTAAGTTCTCTACAGGATGATACACCGGAAGGAAAATCAATTGTTAAGCTTGCTAAAGAATATGGGGCAAGTATTCCTCCTATTTCTGAAGATATGACCTTTATTGATTTTACTGCTCAAACACGAATGAGTGGGATAGACTTTGTTGATGGGGGAATGATACGTAAGGGTGCCACAGATGCTATAAGTCGCTATATTAAAGGTAAAGGTGGTGTGATTCCGAAAGATTTGAAGTCTATCAGTGAAAGAATTGCTTCAGCTGGGGGAACTCCACTGGCAGTAGTGGAGGGGCAGAATATTTTGGGAGTGATTGCTCTCAAGGATACCATCAAACCAGGTTTAGTTGAGCGTTTTGCTCGCCTACGGGCAATGGGAATTAAAACTATTATGTGTACCGGTGATAATCCTCTTACCGCTGCGACCATAGCTCAAGAAGCAGGCGTTGATAGCTTTATCGCTGAATGCAAGCCAGAAGATAAAATTGAAGCTATTAAAAAAGAACAACGCTTAGGAAAAGTTGTTGCGATGACAGGAGATGGGACTAATGATGCCCCAGCACTAGCTCAGGCAGATGTCGGTATTGCTATGAATTCTGGAACAAGTGCTGCTAAAGAAGCTGCTAATATGGTGGATTTAGATAGCGATCCAACCAAGATTCTGGATATCGTTGAAATTGGAAAGCAATTATTAATGACGCGAGGAGCTTTAACCACTTTTTCAATTGCTAATGATATTGCCAAATACTTTGCCATTATTCCAGCTATTTTTATGCGCAGTATCCCCCAAATGCAATCGTTAAATATTATGTCATTATCAACGTCTTCCAGCGCAATTTTATCGGCTCTGATTTTCAATGCCATTATTATTCCTCTTCTAATTCCGATTGCGATGAAAGGAGTTTCTTATAAGCCTCAAAGGTCAGAAAAAGTTTTGGCTCATAACATGCTGATTTATGGTTTGGGTGGAGTCTTCATCCCGTTTATTGGAATTAAAATCATTGATATGAGTATTACTCCATTATTGTATCTATTGGGTTTATCCTGATAAGATTAGTTTAATATAATATAATATCTAGAGGAATAAGATTGAAACTTATCTACATTGCTTTACGTTTAAAAGAATCAGTGTCTTTTCCTTGGGTTGAGCATGAAAGGAATGAATAACAATCATGAGAAAAATATTTATACATATCAGACGTTCTGTCCGACTAAGTCTTTTATTTGGGGCGGTTTGTGGATTATTTTACCCTTTGCTGATTACCGGATTAGGGCAGTTTATTTTTCCTGTTCAAGCCAATGGTAGTCAAATTAAGCAGGATGGGAAGCTTATTGGATCGGCTTTAATTGGGCAAGAATTTTCGTCATCTGCTTTTCTGCATGGTAGACCATCTGCTATTCAGTATAATACCTACCTTAGCGAGGGAGACCCAAGTGGACAAAGGCGGGATATTACTTCTGGTTCCCAAAATCTGGCTCCTAGTAATCCTGAACTAAAAGTACGTGTTCAAAAGGAACTGTCTCTTCTCATAAAAGAAAACCCAACTATTTCAATCAGAGATATCCCTGCTGATTTGGTAACAACATCGGCTTCGGGATTGGATCCAGAAATCAGTCCAGAAAGTGCTAAACTACAACTCCCTCGTATTTCTAAGACAACAGGTATTAGCTTGCCTAGACTGGAAGAAATCATTGACAAGCATACAGTAACAAAAATTTTTGGATTTCTAGGTGAAGATAGGGTGTCTGTGTTAAAAGTTAACATCGATATTATGAAGGAACTGAACTAACACCGCTGTAAAAGTTATACGGGTATTATTGCAAGTAATTAGTAGTGAGAGGTACGCCTATTACAAAAAAAGGGATAAAAAAGAACTCTTACTTCCTAGACTATATAATCTGATGAGTATCTTACAGATAGAGAAAGGAAGTTGGCATTTATTTATGAACTACTTTTAGCTGGTTTGAGATTTGTGACAAACTCATTTCACTCAAGAATTGTCAATCGAAAGTGATGATGTCCCAAAAAAATGGTGAGATTGAGGGCAATTATTTTGATTTTATTTGATACGAGGAACCCTTGAAGCTGTTTTGTCAAATGAAATGCTTGTCTTAGACTCCTTGCTTTCTCTCTCCTAAATGTAAGGGATAGAGTGATTTCCTTTAAGGAACAGCTTCCCATTTAGCGAGAAATAGATTATACTTGTAGCTGAGGAGAATCAAGCTCCTCACTAGTAAACTCTTCATAATCCTTTTTATTTTTCTGAAGATATTGTTTGAAAGATGTGAGTTTCCACGGATGGGTTTGTGGAGGGATATACTTGCGTCTTTCTTTTTTTGTTCTGGTTCAAAGTTTTTCGAATAGAGTTCATGAACTAGTAGCTCCTTTGTGTGATAGATCTTGTCAGCGATATTGAGGTAGATGTCACCGTCAACTTCTTTTATAACGAATGCTTTCGTCTTTCTGCTGAAATAGACTTCTTTTCCTTTCTGTTGATAGGCTAGTAGCAGACGATTGCTTTGTCTTTCAGAAAGATTCAGTTCGACACAGGCTCGAT
>NZ_VMMV01000054.1:0-26927 GCF_013277375.1 Streptococcus sp. 3613 | reverse complement strand
ACGTAAGTTCTTTTCCCACATGAAGAGAGTTCTGACGCCAACATCAAAAACCTTGGCTGCCTCGACATGGCTGTGCCCCTCTTTGATGGAATCTAATGCTCGCTGTTTAAAATCTGTACTATATGCCATAGCTTTATTATAACATGCTTGTTTGAAACTAAGCAACTATACTATAATTTGAATCCTTTTGCTCACGATACTACTATAGAAATCAAGCATGAGTAAAACCAGTGGAACTTACCCTGACACGGAATTCCACTGGTTTTTATGATTTTTCTCAGACTAACTTCCAATTCTACTAGCGGTGGAACTTACTTTGGGAATTTAGCTTGTATTCTCTACTCACTTTTTGAAAAAGTTACAAGTCCAATAACTGACAACAAGAGAGAAATTCCAGAAATACTTAGCATAATAGAAATCATGTTATTCTCACCAGTGGCTGGTAACTGTTTTCCTTCTTTGATGACTGTAGCTAAAAGCACTTGTTGATCACTTCCAGCTAGTGTTTTATTCTCATGCTTAGCTTCTATATTGGAATGATGTATTGTAATTGATGTAGCTTTCTCAATTTTATCATTGCTAATTGAAGGCTTAATAGTTGAGACTTGTCTATTTTGACTTACTAATTTAACAGGTTGCACTTGAGAAACTGGCTTGATCGTTACAACTGGTTTAGCTGGAATAACTGGATTAACTGGTGCAACTGCTTTAGTTGGATCAACCGGCTTAACTGGTACAACTGGTTTGGTTGGGATCTCTACTTTATTAGCCTTAAGTTTTACAACCGTTTCTTTTAGAGCTTTGATTACTTCATTAATTTCTTCTTGACTAGCTTCTGCATTTTCCAAAAGTAGCTTAGCTTTGTTGAAAATAAGATGATATGCATCTTTCTCCTCTTTGCTAGCTGTCAAAAATCTTGGATCTTTTTCTTGGAACTTCACTTCATCCTCGATAACATTCTTTAGGCTCATAAAATCTGTTTCTTTCCCATTCAGCTGGTCTTGAGCTTGCAAGAAAGTGGTCAACAGACGGTCAATTTCATCTTGAGTTATCAAATCTTTTGTAATTAATAATGCCAAGAGTTTAAATTCACGATCATATTGACCTTTGCGTTCTTGATCAGAATTTATATATTTACCTTTTTTAACTGTCTCAGCATATGCTTTAATGGCATTCTTCAATGATGTGATATCAGATTCCTTACCATCCAATGTTTGCATAGCAGACTCTAAAGCCTTAACAATTTGGTCAATTTTATCTTGGTTAAGTTTACTTCCTAATGCTAGTTGCGCATCTTTGACACTTTGCTCAAACATCTCTTTTAAATTCTGTTTTGTATTATAATATCTTGGAGTTTTAACTACTTCCATTTGTTTATTTAAAGCTGCAATCAGAGCTAACTTAGAAACAACTGAAAGTGACAAAACATTATTTTTACCAAACAGAACTTTAAATGGTTGAAGATTATCAAGTAATTCATAACCGTTTGACAGATTTACAAGAACTTTATATTCACCAGTAACCACTTTCTTACCATAAGAATGTTTACCATATGTTTCAGCTGGCAAGACTTGACTCTGACCGTCTTCACCTACTAAAGTAATCATTGTAGTTCCAGGAACAGCTTGATTAAAGCCAACTGTTACTGGGGCATATTTCATTTTGTTAGCCAAGAAGGTAATAGTTTGAAAACTATTTTCTTTCGTTAAATCAAATTCCTTAGATAGAGCACTCACAAATTTCAACTCTGTACGATCATAGCTAAAAATTTCTGCAACATAATGCCCAAATTTCAAGAAATTAATATCTTTTGACTTATCAACGGTTACATATTGACCTTCGCTATTTTTAATGCGATAAACATAAGTTGTATCAATCTCATCATTGGTTTTATTGTTTAGTATAGCAATTTTTACACGACCACTATTTTCTTCACCTACAAGATCTTTGAGAGATATAAAATCTACATTTCCCGCAAAGTCTTCCACATAATAGAAGATTTTCGATTTATCAATGTTCTTAGGAAGTGTATAACTACCATCTTCATTTTGTTTGATAATCTGATACTGTTCGATTTCTGAATCTGCCGCCTCTCTATTTTCAGAAGGACGAATATAAAAGACTTTTTCTAGAAGAATTCCGCCATTTCCGACATCCTGAGGTTTACGAGCTATAAATTGTTCTTGATTTTTTTGAGAACGAATATATCCCGAAGTAATCAGAGGTTTTTGTGTATCGATTTGAATTTTAAATATTGTGTATTGTTCTTCAGCTCCAGGGACATCTGGCTTATAACTAATAACATAGTCATAAATTCCATCAGAGACTCGATTTCCATTAGAATCCTGTCCTCCCCAAGCTGTTTTATCTACAATGTAACTTCTTGGATTTCTAGTATCGCCATCAAAATAATTTTTCACAAGGTCTGTTGGACGACTTTGCCAAATAGGCTGACTGTGTGTTGTATCCGAAGAATCATAAACAGTTGCACGAAGATTTACCAAGTTTCTATAGACAAGAGTTTTAAATTGAACAGAATCTTTATTACCATCATCGTTCGGCGAGATAGCAAGGCGAACATTACCCTTTTCATCTAATTGAAGATGGTATTTTCCTTCATCATCTTGTTTCACTCCGAGTACAGTCACTCGATTTCCTTGACGCTCTGCTTTTAAAACATTTACATCATTTTCAGAACTTGTTAAATAAGTTACATCGTCTGAAGGTGAAATTCCTGGATTATCTTTATCAATTTCAGAGTAAAATCCACTGTTTCCTTCCTTAATCAATTGATAAATTGGTTTTTCAATTGCAGGTAGATTTTGGAATTCTCCCTTAAATCCCATAAATGGTAAACCAATAACAGAACCATCATCTGCAGGATTGACAAATCTAACAAATCCTTCTAGAAAATAACCATTTGGCATTATTTTGCTAAGTTCTTCAGTAAACTTACTTGTATCTACACTAACTGTTACTGTCTTCGTACTATGAGCTTTCACAGTTACTTCGGGCCAAACTGTTTCAGTTAGTTTTCGTGGACGGAGAGTGAATTTTCCTTCTTCAACTTCGTCCGTATTTGTATTTACAATCATCTTCAATGTTCGGTCTTTATCCGAAATATTATGAATTGTAACTTCAAAGGTAAATTTATCACCAACATTACCAAGAGTAACACTTGGATAATTATTTGCACCTGTTACAAATAGATCTGTGCTTGTTGCCGCCATCGTGTCAACTACGCCAGCACCTTGGTGACGTGGAGAAGTATAGGCTCCAGTTTGTTTATTAAAATGTGGTTTTGCAGTAGACATAATTAAAGCTTTTACAATCTCTGAAATTTGACTAGCTGATAATTCAGGATGTTTCTTTGCTAAATATTCTTTGACTAATGCTGCGACACCAGCTACATGAGGGGCCGCCATACTTGTTCCACTTATACTTCCATAACTATTGTCGTTAAATGATGAATAGATATTTCCACCAGGTGCAGTAACATCTGGTTTCAATTGTCCATCTGTTGTAACTCCCCAACTTGAAAAATCTGACAATTGGTCTGCAACATCTGATTTACGATTATCCATCTTGTGATTAAAGACAATTTTATACTGACCAGACTTAAGAATTTCACCATAATATTTTGAAATAAAGACAGATGGGATTTTCTTAGCATCACCTGTAACAGACATACTAACATTTGCACCTTCAACGTTGTTATAAATTAAAACTCCAGCTGCACCGTGTTGAAGAGCATTTTTAATCTTATCAGAGAAATGGATTTTACCACGTTGAATCAGTGCTAACTTACCTCTTACATCAATATTAGCAAAATCTTCTTCACGACCAATACCCGTTGCTACATATTCGTATTCTTTCCCTTTTTCAAAATCTTTTTCTGTTTCAGGTCTATTAAAATCAAACTTACCATAATCAAGGGTAGCGTCATTTTCTAAACCTTTTACTTCAAAGACTTCAGTAGTTAGAATTTTATTATTAATCGAAGCAACAGAAATTGAATCTTCTACTGTAGAGGGATTTCCGACGAGACCATAATCAGGATTTTCTGCTAATGGTTGTGAAAAACCTCTACCGAAAGTATTGCTATTACCAGCAGCAATAACAACAGATACTCCTTTAGTGCGTGCTCTTTTTACTGCTTCAATAATATCTGAACCCGCATCTACAGTTGAACCCGCACCTGCACCCAAACTCATATTGATCACATCCGCACCTAACGCAACTGCGTCATCAACGGCTTTTACATAGAGGGCAGAGGCTGTAGTTTTATCTCTATCTGAAAAAACTCTCATAAACATAATTTGAGCTTCTGGCGCCACCCCATAAACCTTCTCAGAATTCGGGGCTTTATTAATTGGATTTCCAGCTACAATACCAGTAACGTGCATTCCATGAGACTCTTTTTCAGCCTCTTTTATATTATCAGTTCCATCAAAGTAATCATAAGCATATACTACCTTGTCACTGTACCATTTTCCATAGTCAATACCGGCAGCTTTTTTAGCTTTTTCGATATCATCCTGATTTTTAAATTTCGCCTTTGACGGATCAGAAATACGCAGAACTTCATGATTCAAATCAAGGCCTGAATCTATAACAGCGACTACAGTTCCTTGCCCTTTGTGTCCTGCTTCCCATGTTTTAGGGACAGTAATCATTTCATTACTGGAGATACTATTTGGCTTTTCTTTATGTCCACTTTGAGATAACGACTGTGATTGTGAACTTTCGGAAGAAGAACTTCTTTCTACTGCTGATTCTTCCTTCTTCTCTTCACTTTTTATAGCAGTCTTTTCTTTCTGTGTGATTACATTCTTGTCTGACTTATTATCTCTATATTCTATAGAATCATCTTGTTTTACTGACGCTGTCGCTTCTGTTTTTTCCTTTGAAGAAGAATCTAGAGCATTCTTGTCAGCCGTGACTGACGGTGCGAGCTTATTTGAATCATCTAATTTATTAATTATTACTGCATGTGTAACTTGATTGGATGTTTCAAATTTCCCCTCAGCAGCACTAACCTGTACTAAAGCAAATCTGCATGCAAAGACCGATAGCAGAAAAATCGTTGCTATTTGGTACTTTTTATGACAAAAATCTTTGCAGTCTCCCATAAAATCACTCCTTTTTATTTAAATTAAAAGTATTATATCCTAAATTATCTGAAAATTCTATCAAAAACTTATTTTGTAACAAAATTGTAATATTAATCACTCTTCTCATGTAATTTAAACATAAAGAAATTTAATCTCGATTAATACAAGACTAAATTTCTTTATTAAATAATTACTTTCCATTCAATTACTCATTAAGCAAAAACCTTACTAATCACGGTCATAGAATAGTTCATGTGCTTTTATAGTAGATTGAAACTAGAATAGTACACCTCTACTTCTAAAACATTGTTAGAAATCGATTTGACTGTCCTGATCGATTTGTCCTATTCTTATTTCATTTTACTATAATCGTGAATTAAGCATTTCAGGAACTGTGACAAACGTAACCGTACAATAACGAAGTCTATTGAAAAATCTCCAGATTAGTGAACTTAGCGATAGTTCCTAATCTGGAGATTTCTTATTTTCACCTTTCTTGTACAACTTTAGTCCATGGTAAATAAGCCTCTAAAACCTCTTTGTTTACGAGAGTTTCCTCGTTTGGAAGACATTCTAGAAGATAGGATAGATATTTCTCGCTATGTAATTGATGACGTTTAGCTGTTTCCAACAAGCTCATAATAATAGCTCTTGCTTTAGCTCCTTCAAAACTTTGAGAAAACAACCACCCTCGCTTTTTAAAATTTAGCTTAGGCTAAAAGAGTCCACTGGACTCTTTTACTCCGTCCCATTTTAGCGTGACTACCACGCTTTGTTCTATCTTTCTTCATATTTAAATAATATCAAAACCAAGCATTAATTTCAATGATAAATAAGTAAACTCATGGCTTTTGAGTAAAGAAAAAAGCTTAGAATGAACTAAGCTTTTTAAAAACGAATCGTTTCACGTGTTTTCTCATATGAGGTAACAAAGCGATTGGTTACACCAGGCTCTGCCACTTCCAATGCTTGAGAAATCTTGTCAAATGAAGCGTGATAATCAAATTCTTTTTCAAAAATATCTAAAGCTTCGTTAAATGCTTCTTGAATGCGTTCATCAAATGAGCGATAGCGGTTAGAATATTGCAAGAGTTGCTCTGTTAAGGTTGCATATTGTACAATATTATAAGTTTCCATTTCTAAAGCTTCCATATCATTCGTTGCAATTTCAAGAACTCGGGTAACAGATTCAATGTTAATCATTTTCTGTTCTAACTCAACCATTAAATCCTCGGTATTATTGCTTGCCGTAAAGAATAACTTCAAGAAAGTTTGTGGAATACCTGGCAGATTGCGTTTTTCCATGTATCGCTTGATAGTATGGAGACGATTGACATAAACATTGGCCTTTTGACGTGCATTAATATCATCTTTCTCAATTTGTGTCAGGCGCTCACTAACTGAAATTTGCTCATCTTCAATATCTTTTAGTTGAGTTTGTAAATCCTCAAGATTTTCTTCAAGAACTGAATAAGCTTGGGTTGGCTCTTCTTGATTTGAAGTTACCTCAACAATAGCTGCCTCAAAACTCTCTAATTCTGTCTGAATACGACGAACATGGCTTGCAACTGTCTCAGGAAGTAAATAGGTCTTGTTCAAACGTGCAATATCTTCTCCCAATAAAGTATTATTCTCTTTCATATGTTGAAGGTAAGTTGGAAGAGTTGCAAGTAGATTTTCCACTACTTTCTGAGCAGCAATTTCTCGAGTAAAAATATTATACAAGGCATTGATTTCCTCTTGTGCCTGTCCATTCTCATATTCGGCATTATCCAATTCCAACTGACGAATATTCTCTTGGTTTTTCTTGAATGCTTCATAAAGCAAGTGGAAACGTGCTTCAATATCCGTTTCAACAAAATGATAATTAGCATCTAAGAGCTTACGATAACCATCTTCTAAATCTTCTAGTTGATCTGGTAGCTCTTTAGATAATGTTGTTACAATTGCTGGTATACGATCAACGATATGTGTCAAAGCCAAGATATGATTTTCAGCATTATCCAAAATCACAGCAGCTTCCACAGGGTCACCCGATGAATTCAAGGTTACAAATTGTGAAAATTCAGATTGGATATTTTCTAATTGTTTTTCAATTTCATCCAAGGCTTGACCATACTGTTCTGAATTTTCAGCAACTCTATGCTGAAGTTCCTCAAATAAATCCAAAGCATGAAGAACACGACCACTATTTTTAGATTCTTGCTTCTCTAAGTCTGCCAAAGCATTGCGAATTTCAGCAATATCTTCTTCAATCAAAGTAATTTGACTCTCAATTTGGTCAATTTGATGACTGGCCTTGAGAAAACGAAATGAATGGTTATAGCCTTCTGCTTCAAAGAGATTATTTTCAATATCGGCAAAAGAGTTGAGAGATAAATCGACCCATTTTTGATTCCATTCACGGAAAGCCACTTGACTTTGTCCAATCAAGTGCATATTTTTTACAGCTTCCACTTCATCATTTACTGGAAGATTGTATAGTTCTTCTTTTCTTTCTTCTAGCGCCTCTAATCTCCCCTCGTTTCGCTTACGTAGAAAGATTGCCACTACATAAGCCAGAACTAAAATGACTGCAATTGCAACCATTAAATAAATTAGTTGTCCATTAGACATATCAAACTCCTTTTTTACTTGAAACAATCGTAACGATTATATCATATTTTTTAGACCAAGGGAACTACTTCTCCCTATTTTTTAGACATCAAGTGTACTATAGACAGCATTTTCTTCGATAAACTCACGACGAGGCTCTACTCGATCCCCCATCAACATATCAAAGATTTTATCTGCTTCTGCAGCATCATCTACAGAAACTCTAGCCATCAAGCGATGTTCGGGATCCATGGTTGTTTCCCACAGCTGATGATCGTCCATTTCACCTAGCCCCTTATAACGCTGAATAGTCGGTTTGGTACGACCTTCACTATAACGGGCTAAAGCTTCTTGGAGTTTGATTTCTTGATCTGCACCCGGCTGGATATATTCTTTAATCTCGCTTCCAACCTTGACACCATAGATTGGTGGTTGGGCAATATAAACATAACCAGCTTCTAGGATTGGTTTCATATAACGATAAATCAAGGTTAAAAGAAGGGTACGAATGTGGGCTCCATCGACATCGGCATCAGTCATCAAAACGAGTTTTTGGTAACGGGCTTTCGAAACATCAAATTCTGCGCCAAACCCTGTTCCCATGGCTGTGAAAAGACTACGAATTTCTTCGTTAGCTAGAATCTTATCCATGCTGGCTTTTTCAACATTCAAAATCTTACCGCGGATTGGAAGAATTGCCTGAAACTCACGATTACGACCAGATTTGGCTGATCCACCAGCTGAGTCTCCTTCGACGATGAAGAGTTCTGTTTCAGCAGGATTGTTAGAAGAACAGTCTGCTAGTTTCCCTGGAAGGTTGGAAATTTCCAAACCAGATTTTTTACGAGTGACTTCACGCGCACGCTTGGCAGCCACACGAGCCTTGGCAGCCAAAATCCCTTTTTCCACGATACGCTTGGCAATCTGTGGATTTTCCATGAGGAAATCGGAGAAGGCTTCACTGAAGAGGCGATTGGTAATCTTGACCACTTCGCTATTTCCCAATTTGGTCTTGGTTTGTCCTTCAAACTGTGGATTTGGGTGTTTAACTGAGATAACTGCAGTTAATCCTTCGCGGACATCTTCCCCAGTTAAATTATCTTCATTGTCTTTCAGTAACTTATTCTTACGAGCATAATCGTTGATAACACGTGTCAAGGCTGTACGGAAACCTTGTTCATGCGTTCCACCTTCATGGGTATGAATATTATTGGCGAAACTCATGACATTTTCATGGTAACCAGTTGTGTACTGCATGGCTACCTCAACTGTGATATCATCCATCTCACCGTCTGTATAGATTGGTGTATCAAAGATTACATCCTTGTTCTCGTTTATATATTCAACGTAACTAGCAATCCCACCTTCATAATGATAATGCTTGGTTTGTTCCAAACCTTCACGCTTATCTGTAATTGAAATTTGAAGACCGCGATTTAGAAAGGCCAACTCTTGAATCCGTTTATTTAATTTATCAAAATCAAAGATTGTTGTTTCAGTGAAGATTTTTGGGTCCGGTGTGAAGTGAACAGTTGTTCCTGTTTTATCCGTATCTCCAACTATTTCAAGATCTGCGACAACATGACCACGACGGTATTCTTGGTAATGAATCTTACCATTTTTGTGAACATGAACGTCTAATTGAGTTGAAAGGGCATTAACAACTGACGACCCCACGCCGTGAAGACCACCTGAAACCTTGTATCCGCCACCGCCAAATTTTCCTCCAGCGTGAAGGACAGTAAAGACAGTCTCAACGGCAGGTCGACCTGTTTTTTCCTGAATATCGACTGGAATACCACGCCCATTATCCACAACAGTAATCGAATCATCTGGCTCAATAAAAACTTGAATATGGCTGGCAAATCCTGCCAAGGCCTCGTCAATTGAGTTATCAACAATTTCCCAGACTAGATGGTGAAGACCTTCTTTTGAGGTTGATCCAATGTACATCCCTGGACGCATACGAACAGCCTCTAAGCCCTCTAAAACTTGAATTTGACTGGCATCATAATCCTGTGCCTGCAGATTTTTGATTTCTTCTGTCATCTTATTCCTTTTTCTTACATGTCTAATACTTGTCTTAAATTCACGATACTGGTAAACAAGTGGGTATCAAGTCCTGCAGCTTGACCTGCTTCGATATCAATCGGTCGATCACCAATGACAAGACCTGAGCTAATCTGATACTTTTTTCTTAAATAAAGCACGGACTCGGGATTTGGCTTTCTCTTAAAGCCTGAGCTAGAAGTCACCACTTCTGTAAAATAAGCTGCTATAGAGGTTTTTTCTAAAATTTCCAAAACCTGATTATTTCGATGAGAGACCAAAAAATGACGGCCACCTTGATTTGAAATGTCTTCCAATAGGTCAAAAACTCCTTCAAATAAAATCGGGTGTTCAAGCTCTCTGGCTTCATTTTCCTTGTACTTTTCTAAAAAATTCTCTAAATTGGGAGCGAATGTCTCAATCGCCAAATCAGTAGAAACCTTTAAAGCTTGATAGACACTGTCATGGTCTTGTATAATGCCATACAGTGCCAATGTTTCAACAAATGCAGCTGTTGAAATTTCATAATTATCCAGTAAAGTTCCACCTAAATCCCAGATATAATCGTGATATTTCATACCCTTCATTATAGCATTTTTTTATGAAAAAAGCGATGATTTCCCTGATTTTTCCACATAAAAAACGAGAGAATAACTCCCGTTTTACTGATTTTTACCAAAGACATCTCGATAGAGCATTCCTGTTCGTAAAGTCTCTGCGTCCCCTCCTAGTTGCTCCACCAACTCGTAGGCAAAGGCAAGGGCTGTTGAAGGACCCCGACTGGTTGTCAACTGACCATCTACCACTACTGTTTCCTTGACGTAGTGACCATCAAGGATTTGCTCTTGAACGCCGTCATAACAAGTGTATCGCTTATTTTTCAATATCTCTGCTTGATTAAGGGCAATTGGTGCCGCACAAATGGCTGCTAGTTTCTTCCCTTCTTGCTCGAAGCTTTGCAATTCTTGAATCAAGGTCTGATTATCACGTAAATGTGCAGAACCAGGCATACCTCCAGGAAGAACAATCATATCATAGTCTGATAAATCTCCATCAAAGACATGATCTGCTCTTACTTGGATTGCATGCGAACCCGTTACTTGCTCTTCAAAACCAACCATATCACATGTGATATTGGCTCGACGCAAGACATCTACAACTGTCAAGGCTTCAATTTCTTCAAAGCCCTGAGCTAACATAACTGCTACTTTTACCATGATTTTCTCCTTATTTAATTTGTTTTAATACAAGCTTTTTCCGTTTGAATGGGACTTTTCCGCTCTTTTCTTCAGCTAGATTAGTCTGGTAACTCATCGATAAAAGCAAACCAACACCAATCAGATTACTGATAATAGCTGATCCCCCTTGCGAAATGAAAGGCAAGGGAATCCCCGTCAAAGGAAGTAGTCCAGTCACAGCACCGATATTCTCAAAGATGTGGAAGAGCAACATCATAATCAAACCTGTGGAAATATAAGTGTAGAACTGGTTATTTGATTTAAGAGTAATCTTCAACATACGGTAAATCAACATGAGATAGAGGGCAATAACCAGGACAGAGCCAATAAAGCCAAAATCTTCTGCAATAACCGTAAAAATCATATCTGACTCTCGAACTGGGATAAGCAGATTCGAAGCATTAAATCCCTGACCAAATAAGCCACCACTCCCAATGGCAATCTGCCCTTGAGCCTGCTGGTAAGTCGTTGTTTGGGCAAACTCAAAGGGATTGAGCCAAGCCAGAATCCGATTAATTTGGTAGGTCGGCATTCCAATCTGGTGAAGAAAAGCTCGTCCGTCCTTGCTAATAAAGATAGCTAAGAAACCAGCAACTCCTGTTACAGCAGTCACAAATACTGGGATAATAATTTTCCAAGAAACCCCTGATAATAAAACGATTCCTGAGAAAATGGCTACAAAAACCAAAGCCGTCCCCAAGTCACTTTGAAGTGCTAAAAGAACTAGGACTGGAATGGTAAAGAGAATCATCCAGAAAATTAACAAAAAGTCCAGCGGAACCGTGCGTCTCCATTCCTTATGTTTCTTTGTAAATTGGACAATAACACGAGCCAACATGAGGATATAGGATATCTTCATAAATTCTGACGGTTGGAACAAGGTGATGCCATTTACCGATACCCAGTTTTTGGCACCCGTTGATGCAACTAAGCTTGGATTATAAAAGACAATCGGCAAGACCATGAGTCCCAAGCCTAAAATATATAGAAAGGGGGTCACCTTCCAAAGAAATTCAGTATTAAAGAGCATGACCACAAAACCAATCACAAGCCCCAAGGCAATCCATGCGACCTGCTGCCCTAAAATGGGCAGAATATTGTTTGGATAATCATGACTAACGGCTATATAAATAGCCACCACGCCAATAACCAGTAGAAAAAACACTGGCAAGAGCAAACTATAATCGACTCTAGAGTCGAGAGAACGTTTCATATATACTAACCTTATACTTTCATACAATACTATTTATCAAAGTTCATTTAAAAATTTATCAACAGCTTCATCAACTTCGGATCGAGAGACGGTTTTAACAGTCGCTTCTTTTGCTAGAGAAGTCACTATTTGCTTACCATATCGTTTTCCGACAATTCTCCTATCCAAAATAAGAGTTAAAGAACGTTGGTGTTCGCGTCTCATACTTCTTCCCAAAGCCTGTTTTAAACGAATAATGGCCATTGGCAATTGATAATCATAAAAGGCATTTTTCCCTTCTTGAATTAGTTCCTGATTGATCTTTTTCGTCAAGGGCTCTTGGGGATTTTGGAAAGGAAGTCTTGGTACAACTTGAATCACAAAAGGATGACTTGAAAAATCAACTCCCTCCCAGAAACTTGCTGCACCAAGCAAGATTTGTTGTTCTCCTTTTTCAAAGCGCTTCTTTAGCTGATGAACATCCCCATTTTTATACTGGGCCAGATGGCTTACAGGAAGTATGTCTGAAACTGCTAGAAGCATATCTTTAGCGGTAAAGAGAACCAAAATCGGTTGCTGGAAAGCTTGAATTTCCACTAGTAAATCAGCTACCTCTTGGGCATAGACTTCTAAGGAAGTTTCTGTCACCAGAGGGAAATCTTTGACCAAGACCACTTCTTGGTCCTGTTTTCTACGAGCTTCAATCTTGACAAATTTGGCTTCAGGATAGCCTAAAAGGTCGGCCAAAGAAACTCTCTGACTAATCTCAAGAGTAGCCGATACTCCCAAGACTTGGCAACTCTCAGGAAGTAAAGAGGACAGAAGAGTACGGCCTGATTTTGTAGAAGAAATCTGAATTTTCTTTTGACTCGTTTCAGTTACTTCAAGCCAGTAATCACCTTCAGCTGTAAAATAGCGAACCAGCTCATCAAAGCCTTCTACTTCTAATTCTGAAAAATACTGATGGAGATTGTCCAGAGAATCTAAGATATTTTTCCTAGATTTACCAGACTGAAATTGTTCTATCAAGTAGAGACACTCAAAGCGAATACTTTCTAGTATCCGTTGTTGAACCCTGTTTTCTTCTCCTACTAAAGCCTTATCAATTAAATCGATAATAGATTGTATATCGTAGGTCTCTTGAAGCAGATTTTCTAAAGCCAACAAAACTTTTTGAACTTCATCGATAATCAGTAAACGGTCACTGACAAATTCAGGATTATCTTCAAGTCTAGTTACAAGATAGGCATGATTGGTCACTAAAAGTTTGCAGGTTTGTGCCCTTTCTTGACTTCGTTTCCAGAAATCTTCCGTCACAAATAAGCTCTTGGATGATAAATTCCCGTCATGACGAAGATCTGTTAGAAAATGTTGGTAACGGTAGAGTTGACCAATTTCATCCAAATCTCCTGTCTCTGTCTCTGTCAGCCAGACCAAGAGTTGCATTTTAAAGCGTCTAAATAAGCGATTTTCATCATTTTCCTGCAAGGAACGATAAAAGGCATCCAACTTCAAATAATTTTGAGGCCCCTTTAAACTATGAATATCTATATGGAACACTTCCTTGAGACGTTTACCTTCTTCTTCCATGATTTGATTTTGAAGAATCTTTGTCGGAACGCTAAGGACAATCTGATGCTCTTTGGCTTGAGATAAAGCGGGTAAGAGATAGCCATAAGTTTTCCCAATCCCAGTCGGCGCTTGAATTAATGATACAGGCTCATCTTTCAATAGCAAGCCAACCTCTTTAGCAAAATTTTCTTGCTCCTCCCTCACTTCAAGATTCAACAGAGAAATATTTTTAGAAAAATCTTGAGATAGTTTTCGTGACTCCATGGGATCTGCAGTTTTCTTGAAATACAGTCCTTGAACTTGGACCAAATCTGAAGAACTCAGAATAGATTGGCTGCGATAAATTTCTTCAATAACCAGGTAGGACTCATATAGGAGGGCGTCAGCCATTTCCAGCAAGCGTTCCAAGAGTCCTTTAGGAAGTTGTGCCATCTTTTCTCGTAAAAAAAGAAGTAATTCCGCAGTAGCTTGGGCATCTGAAAGGGCTGTATGGGCGTGCTTAAGAGGAATTCCTAATTCTCGGCACAATATCGGCAAACTATATTTTTCCAGTTCAGGGAAAAAGACCTGAGCCAATTCGACCGTATCAACACGAGGATTTCTTAGCTCATAACCTTCAAAAAATAAATTTTCCGCCAAAAGATTGGCATCAAACTGAACATTGTGGGCTACAAAAATCCCATCCTCTACCAAGTCAAAGATTTTTCTAGCAACTTGCGAAAAATCAGGTGCTTGCGCCAGACGTTGGTCTGTCAATCCTGTCAGTTCTTTGATATGAGCATCCAAGGGTTCATGTGGATTGACATCCGTCGTATAGTGATCAACGATTTTTCCGTCCTCAATCACGACAATTCCCACTTGGATAATTTTAGCCTTACTACCTGTGCTAGTTGCCTCTAAATCCACCACAACATAGCGATTACCAATCGTTTTCATTATAAAAAATTATACCAAAAAAAGGGCCATTTGGCACCTGCAAACATAGGATAATTTTTAAACTCAAGAAGGTTACTTTTCTTAAAAATCCCAGCAAACAGAGCATCCTAGCCTACTGATTTTTTGAAAATAGTGAAGAAATACGAAAAATTGAGAGAAGAAATATTTGTATCTTCCTTCTCTCAACGAATCATTTACTTTATTTAACCATGTCAGGATCGTAGTCATAAAATCCTGTATCAAGGAAACGGTTTTTAGGGTGAAGTTTACGCACTTCTTCATCCAGCAAGAAGGCTTGGTCATGGCTAAAGTTGCCCTCTTGAATCAAGCTACGCGCTTGGATAAAGAGTTTTGCAATCTCAACAAAGTTTTGACCTGGAGTATAAAGTCCTTCTAATTTCCAGTGAGTAAAACCGTGCTCTACCAATTCTGTCAATTTAGTCATCAAATCAAGGTCATTGTTGGCAAAGATGTGGGTCCCATGATTATCTTCAAAAATGGAATAGTGGCTCTCAGGATCACTTGGCTCAGCCAAGAAAAGGTCACGCTTGCGCGTCTTTTCATCATCGATATGCGTAAAGTTATAGTAGTTTTGCAAGAGTGGACGTTTAGAATGATGGATGACACTAGCACCGTAAACCAAAACTTCAGCAGGAATTTCCAAAATCTCTGGCATTTTAAAGAGTTCAGCAGATGGAATTTCACGCGCCAAAACAGCCTCAGATGCGCCAGCCTTTTGTCCCCAGAAGTTAATCTGACGACTGCTTGTCACCATAGTTGAAGCATCGTAGATGGTCTTAAATGAATAACCATCGCGGTTGACTACGTAAAAGACACCTGCATCCCCAATCGTAATGTAATCGGTCTTGATTTCTTCCAAGAAGTCTAAGAAAGGCTTGATACAGTCCATCATGTCTTGGTGCATGAGGGCATTGACCGCAACAATCAATTCCTTACCAGCATCATGAACCAGATTAGCGATTTCACGCAATTGGTCATGACTAAAGGTTGTTGGCAGACGAAGGCCAAAATCTTTCTCACCGACATAGATACGGTCTACGCCAGCTTCGAGCAGTTGTTCAACTTGTTCAATACTTTCAGCAGTTGCTGTAATGATAATCTTTTCCATAGGAAAAATTATACCATATTTCTCCAAAATCAGCCATGCTTTGAAAATGAAAAGGGACTTTATTCTTTTTGTAACCTTTCTGTAATAATTCTCTGCTGAAAAAATGATAAAATAGGTATGTACTGTTAAGGAGAGAATCATGCCCGTAAGAAAATTACAATCCTATGAGGTAGACTATCAAGAAGAATTAAACCAGCAACTTCCTCATTATCAAGCTTATACACCTGAAGCACAAGCTGATAGCAATCTCAAAGAAATTTTATTTTTTGTCAATATCGCTGTTTTTTGTATCTGCATTGCCATCTTTAGTTTTATCTTTTTGTCGTTAAAATTAACAACTGTGCTCGCCTTACCTGCAGCAATAGTATCCAGCTTACTTGTTTTAAAAGTCCAACGCTCTGTTATCAAACGAAAACTTAAAAAATAAACATATCGCCCCATCTGGAGCGATATGTTTATTTTTTCTTTTTAGATGGTGTGTGGATGGCAATCTTCACTTCAAAGATTGTTCCCTTGGGTTTATTATCTTTGACAGTAATGGTTCCTTTTAGAGCATCTACAATTTGCTTGGCTAGGGATAATCCTAAACCAAAACCACCTTTTTGCCGGGTTCTAGCCTTGTCGACTCGATAAAAACGATCAAAAATTTTCTTTTTATCTTCTGTCGAAATACCGACTCCATTATCGGAAACTAGCAAATAAAGATTACGATCGGTCGCCGAGATAAGAAAATCAATTTCACCATCCTCTTCAGTATACTTGACAGCATTATCAAATAGGATAGTCATCAACTGCTTCAAGAGAAGTTGATCCGTCACAATCGGACGATGGATCCGATTTTCAAAACGGAAGACACGATCATTTTCCGACGCAATCATCTCATAGTTTGTGAAAGTTGTATTGAAAAAACTGGTTGGAACTTCTGCAAGTTCCGGCTTAATCCAATCATCTCTCCGAGCTAAGTTCAACAAGTTCGTTGTCAAAAAACGCATATTTCGGACTTCTTCCAAACTCGATGCAATGCTTTCGCTCACATCCATAATGGTAGCTTCTGGCTTACGGAAAAGGGTCTCTAAGCGATTTTGCAAAACTGCAAGTGGAGTTCGTAACTCATGACTGGCATTTTCCACAAAGGACTGTTGCTTCTGCATGCTCTCAAGCAGGGGCCTAACACTGACCCTAGCTAGATAGAGACTGGCAAGCAAAGACAAAATCCAGAAACTTACCATCACAACCACAATTAATTGCTCATGCTTTTGACTGGCCTGCTCCAACTGACTGGTATTAATCAAGACAGCGGCATACTTGATATTAGTTGAAACCGAACTGATATTGGTTTCCATCAAAATCATGCGATAGATTTCTTCCTGCCCATAGCTATTAAAAACCTGAATCTGGTAGATATGTCCTAGTTCTTTTTTCTCTAACTTAATCTTATCCAAGCCCAAAAATCGATTTCCAGAAAGGAGCTGGGTAAAATTCTTATCAAAAAGAATAACCTCCGTATTGGAGCTGACATTGGGTTTTATCTCAGTCTTGCTAGTATCTGTAGCGGCATTTTCTAAATCTTTAATCTCTTCTGTTGCCCTATTTACTGCCAGCTGAATAACTGCCTGAGGATTTTCACTCAGTCCGTGGAGCTTATCATCTACTGAAGTATAAAGACTCGAATGCATGACCTGTAAAATAATCAGAGTCATTGTCGAGAAAATCAAGGTAAAGACACCAAAGTTGCGGATAAAATAACTAAAGTCATCCGCATACCATGTTTTTTTTAGTTTACTGAACATCTTTTAAAATATACCCAACACTGCGCAAGGTTTGCAAATTCTCTGCAAAAGTGGTTCCTTTTAATTTCTTACGGACTTTTGAAACATAGACTTCGACAACTGAAATCGTTGTATCACTATCAAATCCCCATAGACGATCAAAAATCTGCGTCTTAGGCAAAATAACATTTTGATTTTGAAGGAAATAAACCAATAAATCGAACTCTTTCCCCAGCAATTCGACAGTAGTATCTTCAACCTTAACTGTATTTGTTGATAAATTGATGAGAATATCTCCATAAGATAGCGTATTTTCATTAAACTTGCCTGAACGTTTGAGAAGGGCCTGAATCCGCATTTTGAGTTCTTCTAGGTAGAAAGGCTTGGTCAGATAATCATCCGCTCCCAGTTCAAATCCATGTCCCTTGTCATCCAAACTTTCCTTGGCAGTCATGATCAGAACTGGAGTTGTAATCCCCTTTTCACGCAATTCTTTCAAGACTTGGAAGCCATTTTTTTCTGGTAACATCAAATCGAGCAAAATCAAGTCATAGACACCACTTTCAGCTTCGTAGAGACCTTCTTCTCCATCAAATACCTGCATGACATCCGCAAAATCGTCTAAAAAGTCAAATACTGAATTTGACAGACCTAGGTCATCCTCAACTAATAAGATTTTTATCATGAGAAACTCCTCCTTATTAAAACCATTATACCAAATTTGCCTTAAAAAAACTCAACTCTCTGCATTTTATATGAGATAGCTGAGTTTTCTTTTATTTAGTCTTAATTATTTAGTTCCGTATTGAAGAACAACTGCTTCCACTGCAGCTTTTTCACGGTTAATCAAGTCAACACGCGCTGCAATTTCTTTGATTCCCATACCGATGTTACGGCTAAGAGCAAGGTCAGAAAGTTGCGGTTCAAAGAACTCCTTGTATTCCGCCAAGCGTTGCTGAGTCTTAAATACGTGAGCAGGAAGGATGACAAAGCTATCAAAGCTCATATCTCCACCAAGAGCTGCCTTAATCCAAGCCCAGTTTTCACGCGCCCAAGACCAAGCTGGTTCCTGAGTTACTTGGTGAGCTAGGAATTGGTAATACCAAGCAGACAAGTCCTGTGGTTTCACCACAAATTTGTCCTTCCAAGCAGCAATCAAGGTTTGGATATTGTCCGCATCTTTACTATAGGCAAGAGCAGATGCCAACTGACGTTTAAAGACAGCATCTGTTGCATGAGTATAAGTATCAAGATAAAGTGCTAACAAGTCTTTAGTCTCATGATGTTTCATCTCATTGATCAGAACTTGTGAGCGAATAGCTGCTGGAAGTCCTGCAAGATTCTCCTTGTGAGCCGCGAAGATTTGGCTAGCGACTTGACTAGCTTCTGCATCATTTGAGCGAATCATCATCGAAACAGCCAACTGACGAACCAATTCATCCTCATCTGATTCTCCGTCTTTAGCTTCAAAACCAAGACGGTTATAGTTGTGACGAGCCAATTTAGCAACCAAGGCTTTGAAGGCTCTTTCAGCTTCTGTTCCTTCATCGATAAAGCGCTCAAGGGCAGAAATGACTTCAGAAACAGCTGAAACGACAAGGTAAGATTCTTCTTTAGCAAGTTTATCAAGGACTGGGAGCAAATCTGCATAAGAAATGTGTCCTGCTTCAGCAAGCAAACGACGTTCTTGGACGATTTGCAATTTGCTTGTGTTATCAAGATCAACTAGGTCAGAAAGAACAGCATCTAACAAGTCTCCTTGATAGCCTGTAATGTAGTGGGCTGTATTTTCAGTGTTGAGACGAAGAGCTCCTTCATTTTCAGCAAGAAGAGCTGCGTAGCCAGGGATTTCGATACTTTCAGTTTCGAGTGTATCAGGCAAGCCTTTCCAGTTGCTATTGAGTGGCACCACCCAGAGACGGTTCTTGTCTTCGTTCTCACCGATGAAGAATTGTTTTTGTGAAATCTTCAAGACATCATTTTCAACTTTGACAGTAAGAACTGGGTAACCAGGCTGTTCCAACCAAGAATCCATGAAGGCTGCGACATCACGTCCTGACGCTTGACCAAGGGCATCCCAAAGGTCACGACCAATGGTGTTGCTGTATTGGTGTTTTTCAAAGTAGGCATGCAAACCTTTGGCAAAATCAGCATCTCCTAGCCAACGGCGAAGCATGTGCATGAGACGGCTTCCTTTGGCATAGACGATAGCACCATCAAAGAGGGTATTGATTTCATCTGGGTGTTTGACTTCGACGTGAACAGACTGTACGCCATCAGTCGCGTCACGTTCAAGAGCAAGAGGTACTCCACCTGTTTGGAAATCTTCAAAGATATTCCAGCTTGGCTCGATAGCATCCACACAGACGTATTCCATCATGTTAGCAAAGCTTTCATTGAGCCAAAGGTCATCCCACCATTTCATAGTAACAAGGTTACCAAACCATTGGTGAGCCAATTCATGGGCCACAACAAGGGCAACTTGTTGACGGCTAGCAAATGTAGAGTTCTCATCGACAACCAAGTAAACTTCACGGTAGGTCACAAGACCCCAGTTTTCCATAGCACCAGCTGAGAAGTCAGGAAGGGCGATGTGGAGAGATTGAGGAATTGGGTACTTAACTCCATAGTAATCTTCGTAAAACTCGATAGAGCGAACAGCGATATCCAGTGAGAAATCAAGATTTGAAAGTGGATGTGCTTTGGTTGAGTAGACACCTACCAGGGTACCATTTTTAGTTTTAGCGGTCACCCCTTGCAAATCACCAGCAACAAAGGCCAACAAGTAAGAAGACATGCGAGGTGTTGTCTCAAACTTCCAGATACCTGTTTCCTTACGGTTTTCAACATCGATTTCTGGCATGTTTGACAAGGCCAATTCACCTTCTGCTTGGTCAAAGCGAAGAGAGAGGTCAAAAGTTGCTTTGGCTTCAGGCTCATCCACACATGGGAAAGCTTCGCGCGCAAAATGGCTCTCGAACTGAGTAGACAAGACCTCCTTCTTGACTCCATCAACTGTATAATAAGAAGGGTAAATCCCTGTCATGTTGTCTGTAATTTTACCAGAAAAGGCAAGAACCAATTCAACTTGACCAGCCTCAGCCAATTCGATATGAAGGGCTTCATTGTCATGGTCAACTGTAAATGGACGAGCTTGACCTGCAACTTCTACAGAGGTGATTTCCAAATCTTTTTGGTGGAGGGAGATGCAGTCACTCTGTGCTTGACCAGTGATGGTCACTTTCCCAGAAAAAGTCTTGGTCTCACGACTCAAATCTAAAAATAAATCATAATGTTCAGGAACAAATTGCTTAATAAAATGTTCAACTGCTTGCATAGTTTTCTCCTATTCTAAGTTTAAGAGCTGCTGCTCTTCTTCAAACAAACTTATTATATCATATTTTGCTTGAGAAAAAAGGATTGGACAGCGATTTCCAAAACTTTCTTCCTTCTAATAGTCTACAGTGGGTAGACCTTGCGAAATTCTTCTAAAACAACCTTGCTTTCAGGTGTAAAAGTCAGTCCTGCTTCACCCAAACAGTCTCTGAAAAAGTCCTCATGAACCTGGCGCCAATAGGCTAAAGATTTGTCTCCCTCACCTTCCTTATAGGCATGGTCAGCTGACACTCGATTGAAGGGGTTAACAGAAACCTTTGTAATTTCGACAATGCAGACAGCCTGATTTTGACTATCTAAAATGACATCGAAGGTCCCTTCTTGCGGAAGGGGTTCGTCCTCTACTGCGTAGAGATCGTAGGCTGATGCTGTTGCTGTCTTTTCTCCTTTAAACACCAAATCCGCTAAAAGATCTGGTTCAACTCCAAAAGCCCAAGCATCGATTTCATCTCCGATCAAAGGATTGATTTGCTTGTATTTATTCCACATTTCTTGCGGTATCATGGGTACTCCTTTGTAATTTTTTACTTTCTTCTTTTATGTGTTTAAGATGATCTGGATGGTCAATCTCTAAATCAAAAATCTCTGGAATAGAACTGTAGTGGATAATGCACTTGATACCCAACTGATTCATTTTTTGTATGAAAGAAGTATTCAGATAGCCTGCTACAGCAAAATCAATCTTGTTCTTTCTTGCTTTATCCTGCATATCTCTTAGCATATCTAACATTATTGGACTTTCCATATCATGCCATTGACTGTTTCTCATAGTCGCAAAAACAAAGTAAGTCAAATCATTCATTCCAACTACAATCTTTGAAATGCCCGTTTCCAGTATACTAGATAAGTCAAAATACGCTGACGGTAATTCAATCATCGTTCCGACTTTCCCAGTAAAGCCATACTGACGCAATACTGTAATAGCTTGTTTTAATTGGTCGGCATCATTGACAAAAGGAAAGATAAGAGATAGATTGGGGTTGGTTTGATAAACTTCTGTAACGACATGTGCTTCAGCCTGAAATTCATCCAAACACGCCAGTAAACGCCTAGTTCCTCTATAGCCAAACAAGGGATGCCCTTCGTCAAAAAACTCTTTAGTCCCCACTAAACAATTGGCTTCTGTATTCGTTAATTCAGTAAAACGATACCAAACTTCTTCATCTGAGTACAGGGAGCAGATAGTCTCTAGATAATCTTTTACAAATTGCTGACAACTTGCTAATATGATGTTTTGATTAAGCTCTCTCAACAAATATTCCCCACGAATCATGCCGACGTGGTGAAATAGTTGAGGATAAATTTTTTCAAGAATTTTTTCGCCACTAAGGGCAAGTTGATTTTTCATAGCCATTCACCTCGTCTTAAAAGATACAATATCATATATAATTATATGAAACTTTCCTCTAGTTCAAAAGCTTCATAAGGTTCAGATAACTCATATCCTAAAAATTCTGCTACTTTTTTGGAAGCCTCATTATGAGCATCCCAAAGTGGAAACATATCTCTATTTAAACTCTCTAGAATCATTGCAGCACCAAGCTTTTTAGCAAATCCATTCCCTTGTTCGTTTGGTCTAGTTGCAACTTCCACTTCAACTGCTTTACGGTAAACTAACCCTGAGGAAATCCCAGCAATCAGTTCATTATTTTTAAGAATCACAAAGCCAAATCCACCTTTTAAAACAAAATCCTGATAGGACTCAAAATCCCCCTGTAAATCCTGTGACCATTCTTCCGTAGAAAAGCAGTTATAAATATGATTATCAATAGGCACAATATTGTAACCTTCCTCTAAATGAGTAACTAGATTATTTAAAAATTCAACTTGAAAATTTGCCTTATCTTTAAAAGAATAGCGAGTAAAAGAATTTAGCCCCACTTTTCGATGCAGAAAATCTTGCCAATTAGTATTTTCTGAAATAATAATCTTATAATCTAAACCATATTTTCTAACAAAATCTTCCCAAAATCTGGAATCCAACTCCCCTGCTAGGTATAGAAAATTCCCAACATCATAAAAGCTTGTTGTCCTATCATTGTTTCGGTAGACAGTTCCAATTTGAGATTTAAGACCATAGAGAACCATATTTTTCTTCCATGTTTTAAATAGTTCCATTATCCCTCTACTTCACCTTCCAATTCATGTAAGAAGTCTTGTCCAGTTCTGGAAATCCTAATAATTCAGACTTAACCTTCGAGACTAATGGCGATGCATTTTCTTCTGTAATCTCTTGAATATCCATCCAAATATATCCAAGTGAATCATTCGCACCATCAGACACAGCTTCCGAAGTCGTAACTTGAGGTGCACTCTCATTCATTTCAACATCATACAAGGCCATGACATGGTGAACCATAAAATTTGTTAACTCTTCTCTGACGAAAACATCGTAGATTCGAGGATTAGAGTAGCTTCTAACAGTAAATCCCGTCTCTTCCATAACTTCTCTAGTCAGCGTTTCCGTCAGTCCTTCACCAAGTTGCTGACTGCCTCCAGGTAGATCATACCGATGTTGATAAGGGCCTCTCGTTTTTTCAATGCAGAGTAACTTCCCATTTTCTAAGCAAACAGCGTAGACTCCAAAGTGTCTTTTGATTTCCATCCAAATCCTCCTACTTCAAAGACCAGCCACCATCTATTGTCAGAATTTGACCCTGCATGGCAGATACCTTACCACTGGCCAAAAAGAGACTGACTTCTGCCACTTCCTCTGGTTCAATCCAGCGCTTGATTGGTGTTTCACTAGCAACCCAGTCAGCCAATCCACCTGGCTCAAAATCTGCAGAGGTCATAGCTGTCTTGACTGCTCCTGGAGCGATACCAAAGACCTGAATCCCAGCTTCAGCATAGTCTAGAGCCAACTGCTTGGTAAAGCCAGCCAAGGCATGCTTAGAGGAAGTATAGGCGTGACCACCTCCACCTGCTAGGCTAGAAGCAATGGAACACATATTGATGATGATTCCCTTTTTATTTTCCAGCATTTGTGTCAAATAATACCGAGTCAACTCAACAGGAGTCATGTAGTTAATTTCAAAAATCTCTTGAATGTCCTGCGCTGATTGTTCCAATAGGGTTTTATAATCATCCAAAACTCCTGCAGTATTACACAAAATATCTACCTGAGGACACCAGTCAAAAATAGGTTCCAAGTTCAAGGTCAAATCTCTCTGTAGAAAGTGGAAATCACCCTGTAATAGTGGATTTTCACCTTGATCCACTCCATAAACTTGAAAGCCCTTCTCTAAAAAGAGTCGAGCCTGAGCTAGGCCGATCCCTGAACTCACTCCCGTAATCAATACACGTCTAGTCATGCACTTCTACCCAATCTGTCGCCAAAACATCACAAGGTGTCGGGCTCCACATGGAAAAACCTTCTCCTTCTCCAGACACGTTGATTAGGAAATAAGGTGTCACTTCAAGTGCAACCCCATTTTGCTCGATAGTGTCAAAAAGTTGGACATAGTTTTCAGCACCTCCCCAACCAGTTCGTACATATTTTTTCTTAGCCTTTAACCCAGGCAGGATTTCTTCAAAAGTCATGTTATTCTCCTTTAAAATCAATAATTCTTCCCTTCATTATAACAAAAAAACCGCTTTGCAACGGCTTTTTGACTGTGATTTATTTACATCTGCTTCTACTTACGGCAAATTATTCCCTGCTGCAAGATAAATTTCATACCATTCTTTTCTTGTTAAGCTAAAGTTTGCCGCTTGGCTAACTTCTCTCAAGTGATTAGGATTTGTGGTACCTACGACTGCCTGCATTTTTGCTGGATAACGCAATATCCAAGAAATGGCAATAGTTGAAGGGGTTACTCCATATTTAATAGCTAAACGATCAAGTACTTGATTTAAAGCTTGAAATTTCTCATTTCCAACAAAATTCCCTTTAAAATACCCGAATTGTAAGACAGACCAGGCTTGAATGACCACATCGTGTAATTGGCAATATTCAAAAATGCTGCCATCTCGCATAGCTGCTTGACTATCTTCCATATTAACATGAAAACCTGATTCAAATCCTGGAGTAAAAGCCGCACTCAATTGTAGCTGATTAACAGCTAACGGCTGCTTGACATCTTTTTTAAGTAACTCCATCATCATAGGATTTTGATTAGAAACTCCAAAATCTCGAACCTTACCTTGTTTATAAAGGAGATCAAAGGCTTCTGCTACTTGGTCAGATTCCATCAAAGCATCTGGTCGATGAAGAAGCAAGCTATCTAGATGATCAATCTTCAATCTTTGCAAAATACCGTCAACTGATTTTATAATATAGTCCTTAGAAAAATCAAAATAGGTAAATTCTTCAATGCGAATGCCACATTTGGACTGAATCCACATCTTTTCTCTTAAATCTGGACGATTTTTTAGGACAAGACCTAGCAGTTCTTCACAACGACCACGACCATAAATATCAGCCAAGTCGAAAGCATTGATTCCAACAGAAAGTGCTGTTTCTACAAGCTCTTCAACTTCTTTTACAGACTTATCTTCTATTCTCATCATTCCGAGAACAATTTCTGATAATTCTTTGTCATCTTGACCAAGAGTTATGTATCTCATCAAATTTTTCTCCTTTAATTCTACATTCTTCATTTAATTATAACAAAAAACCGCTTTGCAACGGCTTTTTGACTATATTTCACTCCATTTTATCTTCTTAAACCCACGGAACAAGACAAAGATTCCAATAAAGAGGACAGCTAAAGGAATAATCTTTGTGAGGAAAACATTTGAAATGCCCATCCACTCATAATAACGGAGCAGAGAACCCACCACAAGATGGGCAACAATCATACTGACAAAGGGACGAAAGACAGCTTCTTTCCAATTCCAAATACTGATGACTAGAGAAAGCGTAAAGACAAGGAAACTATCCCAGGGAGCAGGAAGATAAAATGCTCCTTCTTGTACAAAACTTCCTATTCCTACATATCCCAGAACAACTAGAAGGACAAGAATCCCAACGACAATATAGGTGCCAATTTTCATTTTAGGAGAATCTTGGACTAAGCCCCAACGTAAGATTGTGGCCACAAGTCCAAATCCAATCAGAAAAAGAAGAAGTTGCCCTAAAAAAGTAAGCAAATTGACTGTTAAGAGAGGACCTTTAGAAAAATCACCCAGTAGATGATAGTAACGTAATACCACTAGGACAAAAATTGGTGTTAAAAGGGACTCCTTGATAGAACTGTGTGGTGCTTCCTTGAGAATCTCTTTCATTATTTTTTTAGGATTCTTACCTAAATAATCCTCTGCACTCATGCCATCTCGTTCTGCTTCTGAGAAATCTAGCATCATCAAATAGATCTGCTCTCTGAGATAGTCTTCATCATAGAGAAATCCAGCAAGATTAAAACTATCCCACAGTTCCTCAAAATACTGCTGATTGTCCTCAGAAAACTCATGCAACAAATTGTTTGTTTCTTCATAATACTTCATTTTCTTCATGGTTTAACCCCCATTCTTAATCCCTTCTACTTTTTGACTCAAATCGTCCCATTGTTGCCAAAAGACCGAGACACGCTCTTCTCCTTCTTTGGTTAACGAAAAATACTTCCGATCTGGACCATCTGGCGACGGGCGCATGTCGCCTCTTATCCATTGATTTTTTTCTAACTTTTGCAACAAAGGATAAATAGTTCCTGGAACGATAGTATCAAATTCAGCCTCTCGCAAAGTCTGAACCAACTCATAACCATACCGCTCTTTTTGACCAATCATATCCAAGACACAACCTTCAAGAACACCTTTTAACAGTTGAGTTTCTTTCATCCCTTCTCCCTTCTAATCTATTTTGTAATACCTACTAGTAGCTTCAGCTATAGTATACCACTTCCACACTAGTTTGTAAAGCATAATAGTTAATACTCTTCGAAAATCTCTTCAAACCACGTCAGCGTCGCCTTAGGGTATATATGTGACTGACTT
>NZ_VMMV01000053.1:0-650 GCF_013277375.1 Streptococcus sp. 3613 | reverse complement strand
TTACAGCTTCTTCTGCAGCTTGTTTCGCTGTGTCATAAGCTGCTTTTGTAGAAGTTGTTTTATCATCTGTCGCAACATCGGCTTTAGCTAACTCATCAAGCTCTGTTTTAGCTGCTGTAAGGTCTGCTTTGTCAGCCTTATCTGTCAACAGTTTACCTGCTTCTACCAATTTCGCTCTGACTGCAGCTACTTTAACTTGAGCTTCAGATGCTTCCGCTTTCGTCGCTTCTTCACCTTTATCTACAACTGCTTTGGCGTCACGTTTGGCTGCGTCTAACTCTGCTTGAAGTTTTTCGATTTCCTTGTTATAGGCTTCAACACTCTTAGGCGTTTTATCAGCTGTATCAGCTGGCTTCAAGGTTTCATCAACTTTGGATAACTCATCTTTTTGAGTATCTGTTATTTTATCTACTAAGCCTGCTTTGGCTTTGTCAAGTTCTGCTTTCTTAGCTTTCACATTCGCTAATGCAGTCGCTACTTCTTCTGATGTCGCATCTTCATTGTTGATAACTTTTGTAGCTTCTGTTACAGCTTCTTCTGCAGCTTGTTTCGCTGTGTCATAAGCTGCTTTTGTAGAAGTTGTTTTATCATCTGTCGCAACATCGGCTTTAGCTAACTCATCAAGCTCTGTTTTAGCTGCTGTAAGGTCT
>NZ_VMMV01000052.1:0-27423 GCF_013277375.1 Streptococcus sp. 3613 | reverse complement strand
AAAAAAGCCTTCAGACACGGAAACAGAAATCGAAAACCAAAACATGCAATCCCTGATGAAATCAAAGAACGTGTCCTAAAGAAATACCTCTCCTATGAAACATATAAACCAAATGTCCTTCATTTCTGTGAATTACTAGCTGAAGAAGAGGGAATTCAGCTCTCTGATACAACTGTTAGAAAAATACTCTATAAGGAAAACATCCTCTCTCCCAAGTCTCACAGAAAGACAAAGAAGAGACTAAGAAAACAAGCTAAACTGAGCCTGGAACAACTCGTAAACGCTCCAAGTTGGTCTACTGCCCAAGTAAAATTTATACTAAACAGAAATTAAAAAACAAATTAGAAGACTTGGATTGCACAGCTCAAAATACTGATTTTAGAAAGTGGAATACTAATTAATGGAGTTGTAACAAATAGTTGACAGTGTTTGTTGCTTTTTGACTTCAAAGGAGTATTACTGGATTTTCTCCTCAAATTAGACTTTTGCCCAGACTCTTCTCTCTTATGCTTGATAACGTTTCACACCATCTAGATAGGTTGCTACCAATTCCAAATCTTTGTCTAAAACAATAAAATCTGCATCATAACCTTCACGAATTTGTCCACAGACGTCATCGATGTGAACGGATTTAGCTGGGTTGAAGCTGGCCATCATGACTGCTTCATGCGGATTCGCAATTCCCCATTCGACCACATTCTTCACACCATCTTTGAGTTTGAGGATAGAACCTGCCAAGTTACCTGTCGATTTGAGGCGTGCAGTTCCATTTGCAACGACAACTGGGAATTCTCCCAACATATAGTCACCGTCTTCCAATCCACCAGCTGTCATACAGTCTGTAATAAGAGCAATGTTTTCTGTCCCTTTTTGTTTGATAAGAATTTCGCAGGCTTTTGGATCTACGTGATGGCCATCACAGATCAACTCTGCATAGGTATGAGGTAATTGATACATGGCTCCAACCATACCCAGTTCGCGGTGAGTCAACCCACGCATTCCATTGTAGGCGTGTACCCAAACACTCGCTCCAGCATCGACTGCTTTTTTAGCTTCATCAAAAGTCGCGTTTGAGTGCCCAAGAGCAACCGTTACACCTTCTCCGGTGATAGTCCGTACAAAGTCTTCTACACCTTCACGCTCTGGCGCAAGAGCAATTTTATTTAGCAAGCCATTTGCTGCTTTTTGCCACGCACGAAACTCATCCATGCGAGGATCTTTCATGTAGGCAGGGTTTTGAGCCCCCTTGTATTTCTCTGTGAAATAAGGCCCTTCAAAATAAATTCCACGAATTTTCGCGCCACTTGCTTCTTGATAACGAGCACCGATATTTTCAGTTACCGCAAGCAATTGCTCATAAGTCGATGTCAAAGTTGTTGGCAAGAAGCTCGTTACCCCCATGCTGAGGAGTCCTTCACTCATAGTATGAAGCGTTCCTTCGATATTATTATCCATAACATCCACACCGCCAAATCCATGAATGTGGGTATCCACAAGTCCTGGAGCAATGCTATAACCTGTATAGTCAATCACCTCAGCTCCTTCAGGAATCTGCTCTACATGTTTTCCAAACTTGCCGTTCACAAGTTCCAAGTAACCACCTCGACGAACTCCGTGTGGGTAGAAAAACTGATCCGCTTTAATATAGTTAGGCATAATGTTAACCTCCTTAAAAAATTGATTCTACAATTTATTATGTCAATTACATTATAAACCTTTCTTTTTCATTTGTAAATGGTATAGACCTATTTTCTGAAGATATTTTAAAAGCGATATTTCACGTTCGAATCACAACACATCTAAATAAATAAGAAAGAGCAGTTGAAAAATTACTGCTTTTTTGTTACACTAGATAGAAAGACTGTAAAGGATAATCTGGCTTTTTGCCATTATTCTAGAGAAATGTTATTTCACAGACTGACTAAAAGGAGACACAATGGCAGACCGAGGCTTACTAATCGTTTTTTCTGGTCCTTCAGGGGTTGGCAAAGGAACGGTTAGAAGAGAGATTTTTGAGAGTTCTGAAAATCAATTTCAATACTCTGTATCGATGACGACACGCGCACAACGTCCTGGAGAAGTGGACGGTGTTGACTATTTCTTCCGTACTCGTGAAGAGTTTGAAGAGCTGATTCGTCAAGGACAGATGTTGGAATACGCAGAATATGTCGGCAACTACTATGGAACTCCTCTGACCTACGTCAATGAAACCTTGGACAAGGGAATCGATGTTTTCCTTGAAATTGAAGTTCAGGGTGCTCTTCAGGTTAAGAAAAAGGTTCCAGATGCTGTCTTTATCTTCCTGACACCACCAGATTTGGATGAATTACAAGACCGCTTGGTAGGTCGTGGAACAGATAGCGCAGAAGTGATTGCCCAACGAATCGAAAAAGCCAAGGAAGAAATTGCTCTCATGCGTGAGTATGATTATGCGATTGTCAACGATCAGGTGCCCCTAGCTGCTGAGCGTGTCAAACGTGTGATCGAAGCAGAGCACTTCCGTGTGGACCGTGTCATTGGTCACTATCAGGAGATGTTACCAAAGTCTCCAACTACCCGATAAAATTTAGAAAATAGGTACAAGCAAATGATGTTAAAACCCTCTATTGATACCTTGCTCGACAAGGTTCCTTCAAAATATTCACTCGTAATCTTGGAAGCAAAACGTGCCCACGAATTGGAAGCAGGTGCACCAGCAACTCAAGGTTTCAAGTCTGAAAAATCAACTCTTCGCGCTCTAGAAGAAATCGAATCAGGAAACGTAACCATTCACCCAGACCCAGAAGGGAAACGTGAAGCAGTGCGTCGCCGTATCGAAGAAGAAAAACGCCGCAAAGAAGAAGAAGAAAAGAAAATCAAAGAGCAAATCGCTAAAGAAAAAGAAGATGGTGAAAAAATTTAAGGTTGGGGGGACTCAATCTTATTTTTTCTATTGTAAGAATGTACTGACAAGGAGGAGGTGAGAAGATGGTTATAGCCAATATTATTGTAGATGTGCCCTTGATGCAGACGGACCAGCCCTATAGTTACAAGATTCCTAAGGAATTTGAGGGAATGCTAGAAGTTGGGATGCGGGTTCATGTGCCTTTTGGTAAGGGCAATCGCCTGATTCAAGGGATTGTTCTTGGTTTGGAGTCTCAATCAGATGAGGAAGAGATGGAGCAAGATTTAAAAGATATTGCGGAGGTGCTGGATTTTTCTCCTGTTCTCACGCAAGAACAACTCTGGCTAGCTGAAGAGCTCCGCAAGTCCGTCTTTTCCTATAAAATCTCTATCCTCAAGGCTATGTTACCGGGATTTCTAAACTCCAGCTATGACAAGATTCTCTATCCTCTGGAAGGCCTAAGTCAGGAAGACCGAGAGCGCTTGTTTGGTTCAGAAGATTCACTTGCCTTTTCTTCTCTAGATTTAGGTAAGCAAGCTGAAATGATGCGTTTGACTAGAAAAGGCCTGCTTGGTCTAGAATATCAGGCGATTGATCAAAAGAAGGTCAAGACCCAGTCTTGGTATGAGGTAGACCTTGCTAAATTAGAAAGTGTAGAGATTTCTACACGCGCCAAGAAAAAGTTAGAACTGAGAGACTATTTGCTGTCTCATCCTGAGAGTGCTTCCTTGGCTAGTTTGTTAGAGTCCTACTCACGGGAGCAGGTCAACTTTTTTGTGGAACAAGGTGCTGTGTCCATAGTCCAAAAGGAAGTGCAACGCTCGGCTGCTTATTTTGAAGGGATTGAAGCAAGTCAGCCTTTGGAGTTGAATCCAGAGCAAAGACAGGCGCGTGATGCGGTTGTGAGTGCGATTGGTAGTCATCAGCCTCCCTTCCTCCTTCAAGGGATCACAGGAAGTGGGAAGACCGAGGTTTACTTACAAATAATCCAAGGAGCCTTGGATAAGGGGAAAACAGCCATCTTGTTAGTGCCTGAGATTTCCTTGACTCCGCAGATGACGGAGCGTTTTATTGCTCGCTTTGGTAAGAAAGTGGCCATTCTTCACTCAGGCCTGTCCAATGGTGAAAAGTATGATGAATGGCGCAAGGTGGAACGCGGCGATGCCCAAGTTGTTGTTGGTGCTAGATCTGCCATCTTTGCTCCGCTGAAAAATCTAGGTGTCATGATTATCGATGAGGAGCATGAAGCGACTTATAAGCAGGACAGCAATCCCCGTTATCATGCTAGAGAGGTAGCCATTTTACGGGCTCAGTATAATCAAGCGGCTCTGGTGCTTGGGTCTGCAACGCCGAGCTTAGAGAGCCGGGCGCGTGCTGGCAAAGGCGTTTATCAACATTTACGTCTGACCCAACGCGCCAATCCTTTAGCTAGAATCCCTGAGGTTCAAGTAATTGACTTTCGAGACTATATCGGACAAAACGAGACGTCAAACTTTACGCCCCCTTTGCTAGAAGCCATTCAAGATCGTCTGGCTAAAAAAGAGCAGGTGGTTCTCATGCTCAATCGCCGTGGTTATTCTAGCTTTGTCATGTGTCGGGAGTGTGGGACGGTGGATACTTGTCCCAACTGTGATATTTCCTTGACCTTGCACATGGATACCAAGAACATGAACTGCCATTATTGTGGTTTTTCGAAGGACATTCCTCAGGTCTGTCCTAACTGTAAGAGCCGCAGTATTCGCTACTATGGGACAGGGACACAGAAGGCTTATGACGAGCTAGCAGAACTCTTTCCCCAGGCTCGCATTTTGCGCATGGATGTGGACACGACTCGTAAGAAAGGTAGTCACCAAGCTCTGCTTGACCAGTTTGGGCGAGGAGAAGCAGATATTTTACTAGGTACTCAGATGATTGCCAAGGGATTGGATTTTCCCAATGTAACTCTAGTCGGTGTTCTAAATGCGGATACGGCCTTGAATCTGCCTGATTTCCGTTCTTCTGAGAGAACCTTCCAGCTCTTGACTCAGGTGGCAGGTCGAGCAGGACGTGCTGAAAAAGCTGGGCAGGTCTTGATTCAGTCTTACAATCCTCAGCACTACGCTATTCGATTTGCAAAAGACCAGGACTACGAAGGCTTTTATGCTTATGAAATGGGTATCAGACGACAACTTGGCTATCCACCTTACTATTTCACCATTGGCATTACCCTTTCTCACAAGAAAGAAGAAGAGGTGGTCAAACGTGCCTATGAAGTTATGAACATTTTGCGGTCAGGTTTGTCTGAAACCAGTAACATCCTCGGGCCAACGCCCAAACCCATCGCCCGTACTCACAACCTCTATCATTACCAGATTTTAATTAAATACCGTTTAGAAGATGAGCTGGGACCAACCCTCAACCAGGTCTTGGCCTTGACTCAAGAAAGGGAAAATAGTGAGCTCCGTCTCAGCATTGACCATGAGCCGCAGCAATTTTTATAAGAAGGAGAAGATATGACAAAACTAATCTTTATGGGGACACCCGACTTTTCAGCAACAGTCTTAAAAGGACTTTTGACAGATGACCGTTACGAAATTCTAGCCGTTGTGACCCAGCCAGACCGTGCTGTTGGTCGTAAAAAAGTGATTCAGGAAACCCCAGTTAAACAAGCTGCCAAAGAGGCAGGACTTCCTATCTACCAACCTGAAAAATTATCTGGAAGTCCAGAGATGGAAGCTATTATGAAGCTAGGAGCGGATGGGATTGTGACTGCCGCTTTTGGCCAGTTTCTCCCAAGTAAACTCCTTGATAGCATGGACTTTGCGGTCAATGTTCATGCTTCTCTTCTTCCTAAACATCGTGGTGGTGCGCCTATCCATTACGCCTTGATTCAAGGCGATGAGGAAGCTGGTGTGACCATTATGGAAATGGTTAAGGAGATGGATGCAGGAGATATGATTTCCCGTCGCAGTATTCCTATCACTGATGAGGACAATGTTGGCACCTTGTTTGAGAAATTAGCTCTTGTTGGTCGTGATTTGCTTTTGGATACTTTGCCTGCCTACATTGCTGGTGACATCAAACCTGAACCACAGGATCCAAGTCAGGTTACTTTCTCGCCAAATATCAAGCCAGAAGAAGAAAAATTGGACTGGAATAAAAGCAATCGTCAACTTTTTAACCAGATCCGTGGGATGAACCCCTGGCCTGTTGCCCATACTTTCCTTAAGGGCGACCGCTTTAAGATTTATGAAGCCCTATCAGTAGAAGGTCAGGGAAATCCAGGTGAGATTCTCTCTATCGGCAAGAAAGAATTGATTGTCGCAACGGCTGAAGGGGCTCTATCCCTCAAACAAGTGCAGCCAGCTGGTAAGCCTAAGATGGACATTGCTTCCTTCCTCAACGGAGTTGGACGTACATTGACTGTAGGAGAACGATTTGGTGACTAAAGTAGAAACGGCTAGAAGTTTAGCTCTAGCAGTGCTAGAGGATGTTTTTATCAACCAAGCATATTCAAATATCGCCTTAAATAAGCATCTAAAGGGAAGTCAACTTTTGGCAGCAGACAAGGCCTTAGTGACCGAGCTAGTCTATGGAACGGTAGCCCGTAAACTGACTCTGGAATGGTACCTATCCCACTTTATCGAAGACAGAGACCAGTTAGACAGCTGGCTCTATGTCCTTCTCCTCATGAGTGCCTACCAACTCCGCTATCTTGATAAGATTCCAAATCATGCTGTGGTCAACGAAGCAGTGGAATTAGCCAAAATCCGTAAAAAAGGCAGTGAAAAATTGGTCAACGCTGTCCTTCGCCGTATCTTGCGTGAAGGCTGGCCAGATATTGCTAGCATCAAGCGAAAAAACAAGCGTGACTCCATTGCCTATTCTCTCCCAGTTTGGCTAGTTGCCAAGCTCAAAGAAGAATACGGAGAGGAGCGAGCACAAGCTATCTTTGAAAGTCTCTTAGTGCGCAACAAGGCCAGTATTCGTGTGACTGATTTAAGTCGAAAAGAGGAAATCCAAGCCTTATTGGAGGCGAATAATTCCCTTTTAGCAACCACTGGTCTGGTTAAGGAGCAAGGGCATTTTGCAGGCCATGATTTGTTTGCAGAAGGGACTATAACCATCCAAGACGAGTCTAGTCAGCTGGTTGCGCCAACTTTGAATTTGCAGGGAGATGAGCGAGTGCTTGATGCCTGTGCGGCTCCAGGTGGGAAAACAGCCCATATAGCCTCTTATCTTACGACAGGTCAGGTTACTGCTCTGGACTTGTATGACCACAAGTTGGACTTGATTCAAGAAAATGCCCAACGTCTGGGAGTTGCAAATCGGGTTCAAAGGCAAAAATTAGATGCTAGAAAGGTGCATGAGTTTTTTAGTCAGGATTCATTTGATAAGATTTTAGTGGATGCTCCCTGTTCAGGAATCGGTCTTTTGCGCCGAAAACCAGATATCAAATACAATAAAGAAACGGCAGATTTCGCGTCCTTACAGGAAATTCAGCTAGAAATATTAGGTAGTGTTTGTCAAACACTAGGCAAAGGTGGTATAATAACTTATAGTACCTGTACTATTGTCTCAGAGGAGAATTTTCAAGTCGTTGAGGCGTTTTTAGAAAGTCATCCTGAGTTCGAGCAGGTAAAGCTAGAACATGAATGTAAGGATATCATGAAAGACGGCTGTATCCTCATTACACCTGAATTGTATGGAAGTGATGGATTCTTCATCAGTCAATTTCGCAAGATATCGGATTAGGAAGGAACTGACACATGGAAATTTCATTATTAACAGATGTTGGTCAGAAACGGACAAATAACCAAGACTATGTCAACCACTATGTCAATAGAGCTGGACGTACTATGATTATTTTAGCTGATGGGATGGGAGGTCATCGCGCAGGGAATATCGCTAGTGAAATGGCGGTAACAGACCTAGGTATAGCTTGGGTTGATACCCAAATCGATACAGTCAATGAAGTGCGTGAATGGTTCGCCCATTACCTAGAAATTGAAAATCAAAAGATTCACCAGCTTGGTCAGGATGAAGCTTACAGAGGTATGGGAACTACTTTGGAAGTCCTTGCTATTATCGATAATCAGGCTATCTATGCTCATATTGGTGATTCGCGTATCGGCTTGATTCGTGGAGAAGAATACCATCAGTTGACGAGCGACCATTCTTTGGTCAATGAATTACTCAAGGCTGGTCAATTGACACCAGAAGAGGCAGAAGCTCATCCGCAAAAAAATATTATCACCCAGTCTATTGGGCAAAAAGATGAAATTCAGCCTGATTTTGGGACAGTGATCCTTGAGTCAGGTGACTATCTCTTGCTCAATAGTGACGGCTTGACCAACATGATTTCAGGCAGTGAGATTCGTGATATTGTAACCAGTGATATTCCTTTAGCAGATAAAACGGAGACACTTGTTCGTTTTGCTAACAATGCAGGAGGTTTAGACAACATTACGGTTGCCCTTGTTTCTATGAACGAGGAGGATGCAGAATGATCCAAATCGGCAAGATTTTTGCCGGACGCTATCGGATTGTCAAACAGATTGGTCGAGGAGGCATGGCAGATGTTTACTTGGCCAAAGACTTAATCTTAGATGGGGAAGAAGTGGCAGTGAAGGTTCTGAGGACCAACTACCAGACGGACCCGATAGCTGTAGCTCGTTTTCAGCGTGAAGCGAGAGCTATGGCAGATTTAGACCATCCTCATATCGTTCGGATAACAGATATTGGTGAGGAAGACGGTCAACAGTACCTCGCTATGGAGTATGTGGCTGGACTTGACCTTAAACGCTATATCAAGGAACACTATCCTCTTTCTAATGAAGAAGCCGTCCGTATCATGAGACAAATTCTTCTCGCCATGCGTTTGGCTCATACCAGAGGGATTGTTCACAGGGACTTGAAACCTCAAAACATCCTCTTGACACCAGATGGGACTGTCAAGGTTACAGACTTTGGGATTGCAGTAGCCTTTGCTGAGACGAGTCTGACTCAGACTAACTCGATGCTGGGCTCCGTTCATTACTTGTCACCAGAGCAGGCGCGTGGTTCTAAGGCGACTGTACAAAGTGATATCTATGCCATGGGGATCATTTTCTATGAGATGCTGACAGGCCATATCCCTTATGATGGGGATAGTGCAGTGACCATCGCCCTCCAGCATTTCCAAAAACCCCTGCCGTCCGTTATTGCTGAGAATCCATCTGTGCCCCAGGCTTTGGAGAATGTTGTTATCAAGGCAACTGCTAAGAAATTGACAGATCGCTATAAATCAGTTGCTGAGATGTATGTGGATTTGTCTAGTAGTTTGTCTTATAATCGTCGTAATGAACCAAAGCTGATCTTTGACGATGCGACTAAGGCAGATACCAAGACCTTACCGAAGGTTTCCCAGAGTACCTTGACATCTATTCCTAAGGTTCAAGCGCAGACAGAACACAAACCAATCAAAAAAACAAGCCAGGCTGTGACAGAGGAAACTTACCAACCACAAGCACCGAAAAAACGTAGATTTAAGATGCGTTACCTGATTTTTTTGGCCAGCCTTGTATTGGTGGCAGCCTCTCTTATTTGGATACTATCCAGAACTCCTGCAACCATTGCCATTCCAGATGTGGCAGGTCAGACAGTTGCGGAAGCCAAGGAAACCCTCAAGAAAGCCAATTTTGAGATTGGCGAGGAGAAGTCAGAGGCTAGTGAAAAGGTGGAGGAAGGGCGGATTATCCGTACAGATCCTGGCGCTGGAACTGGTCGAAAAGAAGGAACGAAAATCAATTTGGTTGTCTCATCAGGCAAGCAATCTTTCCAAATTAGTAATTATGTCGGTCGGAAATCATCTGATGTCATTGCGGAATTAAAAGAGAAAAAAGTTCCAGATAATTTGATTAAAATTGAGGAAGAAGAGTCCAAGGAGAGTGAGGCTGGAACGGTCATGAAGCAAAGTCTACCAGAAGGTACGACCTATGACTTGAGCAAGGCAACTCAAATTGTCTTGACAGTGGCTAAAAAAGCTACGACGATTCAATTAGGGAACTATATTGGACGGAACTCTACAGAAGTCATCTCAGAACTCAAGCAGAAGAAGGTTCCTGAGAATTTGATTAAGATAGAGGAAGAAGAGTCCAGCGAAAGCGAACCAGGAACGATTATGAAACAAAGTCCAGGTGCAGGTATCCCTTATGATTTGAGTAAACCTACTCAAATCGTCTTGACAGTAGCTAAAAAAGTTACAAGTGTTGCCATGCCAAGCTACATTGGTTCCAGCTTGGAGTTTACTAAGAACAATTTGATTCAAATTGTTGGGATTAAGGAAGCCAATATAGAAGTTGTAGAAGTGACGAAAGCGCCTGCAGGTAGTGCAGAAGGCATGGTTGTTGAACAAAGTCCTAGAGCAGGTGAAAAGGTAGACCTCAATAAGACAAGGGTCAAGATTTCAATCTACAAACCTAAAACAAGTTCAGCTACTCCTTAAAATCAGATGGATAATCAAAATAAGTAATCAATCTTTGTCATGTTTTCATGGCAAAGATTTTTTTTGACTCCAGATTTATGATAGAATAGAGGGAGTTGATAAAAGGAGGAAAGCATGGAAGAGTCAAAAGAATTAAATGCTGTTATCGATGTGATTATGCTAGCAGGAACCATTCTTCTCAAAAGTGGTTCAGAGATTCATCGTGTAGAAGATACCATGATTCGGATCGCGCATTCGCAGGGGATTGTGGATTGCAATGTTCTTGCAATGCCTGCAGCTATCTTTTTCTCCATTGAAAACACCAATATTTCGCGAATGAAACGCGTGACTTCCTCTTCTTATAACATTGAAAAAGTCTGCGATGTCAACCAGATTTCTCGTCAGCTGGTTGGGGGGCAGATTGATTTAGAAACAGCCTTTAAGCAATTGACGGCCTTGCAGGCCCAACCTCTTCCTTATACTAAGTTGCAGGTAACTCTGGCTGCGACCTTTAGTGCTCCTTTCTTTTCAGTTATGTTTAGTGGAAATATCTACGACGCACTTGGGGCAGGAGTGGCGACCTTATTTGGTTTTGCCTTTTCCCTCTATGTGGAAAAATTTATCCGAATTCCCTTTGTGACAGCCTTTGCTGGAGCCTTTGTCTTTGGGATAATTGCCCAGTTTTGGGCTCGCTATACAGGCTTTCCTTCAACGGCAGATTTGATTATAGCTGGTGCGGTCATGCCGTTTGTACCAGGTATTGCCTTGACCAATGCGGTCCGTGATATTATGACCAACCACATAAACTCTGGTATGAGTAAGATGTTTGAATCCCTGCTCATTACCCTTGCTTTAGGGGCAGGAACTTCTGTCGCCTTGGTATTGATGAACTAATATGACACTAACAACCTTTTTATTACAAGCAGTAGCAAGTCTTCTTGCTATTATCACTTTTTTAATCGTACTCAATGTTCAACGGTCTATGCTCTTACCAGGAGGGATTTTGGGCATGGCTGTCTGGCTAATCTATCTTTTGCTCAAGGAACCGACCAATGTTATTGTGGCTACTTTTATTGCAGCCATTATCGGTTCTTGTGTCAGCCAGATTTTAAGTATTCTTTATAAGACACCTGCTGTGGTCTTTATCTTGGCCATCTTGGCACCCTTGGTTCCGGGTTATCTCTCCTATCGGACAACTGCCTTTTTTGTGACAGGGGACTATAATAAAGCGCTGGCAAGTGCAACATTAGTTGTTATGCTGGCTCTGGTCATTTCCATTGGAATGGCTAGCGGAACAGTGATTCTCAGACTGTATCATTATATAAAAACACATCGAGTATCGTAGACTTTACAGAAATAAAAGAATTTTCTGAAAAATGAGATAAATATAGTGACAAGGCTTTCTATGTATGCTATTCTCTCTATATAAAGGAGGAAAAATCATGAAAAAATCACTATTTTCCTTATTGTCTGTAAGTCTACTGACTTTGTTGCTTATCCCAGTCATGGTTTCTAGTTTGGGTTCAGAGTTTCAAAGTGGATTACAAGAGCATCAGTTGATTGCCGAAAAGGTTAGTAAAACACTTGACAAGACATTTGATAAGGATGTCAGAGAAATTCCGACCAGTCAGTTTTATCAAGAATTTGTAGATGAGATGGGAAGGACTTACTCAGGAAATTTAATCCTCCAGGAACTGATAACTGAGAATGGGGCTTATAAAGCTACTTATATCGGTGAACTCTCTAGCAACTAATCATTCTTTGAAATTATGACCAATAAGAGGCTTGATTTGGTGAATCAAGTCTTTTTTATCTCTTTTACTGCCATTTGTGATAAAATAGTACCGAACGATTTTTTACATGAATGATAAAACAGAGGTAAATATGACAATCGGTATTGATAAGATTGGTTTTGCGACCAGTCAATATGTCTTGAAATTACAAGACTTAGCAGAAGCGAGGGGAATTGACCCTGAAAAATTAAGTAAAGGACTCTTACTCAAGGAATTGAGTATTGCGCCCCTAACTGAGGACATCGTGACCTTGGCGGCCAGTGCTAGTGACTCTATTTTAACTGAGCAAGAAAGACAAGAAGTTGACATGGTCATTGTGGCGACCGAGTCAGGAATTGACCAGAGTAAGGCTGCGGCCGTCTTTGTGCATGGCTTGCTGGGCATCCAGCCCTTTGCTCGTAGTTTCGAGATTAAAGAAGCCTGCTATGGAGCGACTGCTGCCCTTCATTATGCCAAATTGCATGTGGAAAATTCTCCAGAGTCGAAAGTCTTGGTCATCGCCAGTGATATTGCCAAGTATGGAATTGAAACTCCAGGAGAACCAACTCAGGGTGCTGGAAGTGTGGCTATGTTGATTACACAAAATCCACGCATGATGGCCTTTAATAATGACAATGTAGCTCAGACCCGTGACATCATGGATTTCTGGCGACCAAATTACTCGACAACTCCTTATGTAAATGGTGTCTATTCTACCCAACAATACTTGGATAGTTTGAAAACGACTTGGCTTGAATACCAAAAACGCTACCAGCTTACCTTAGATGATTTTGCGGCGGTTTGCTTCCACTTGCCTTATCCTAAATTAGCGCTAAAAGGCTTGAAAAAAATTATGGATAAGAGCCTGCCTCAAGAGAAAAAAGACCTCTTGCAAAACCATTTTGACCATTCTATTCTCTATAGTCAAAAGGTGGGGAATATCTACACAGGTTCACTTTTCCTTGGACTTTTGTCTCTCTTGGAAAATACAGATAGCTTGAAAGCTGGGGATAAAATCGCCCTTTATAGTTACGGAAGTGGAGCTGTGGCTGAGTTCTTCAGTGGTGAATTGGTTGAAGGATATGAAGCTTATTTGGATAAAGACCGCTTGAACAAGCTCAACCAACGAACTGACCTATCCGTTGCAGACTATGAAAAGGTCTTTTTTGAGGAAGTAGACTTGGATGAAACAAACTCTGCCCAGTTTGCTGGCTATGAAAATCAATATTTTGCCTTGGTTGAAATTCTCGACCACCAACGCCGTTATAGCAAGGTTGAAAAATAATGAAGATAAGTTGGAATGGATTTTCTAAAAAATCATACCAAGAGCGCCTCGAGCTGTTAAAAGCTCAGGCGTTCCTTAGTCCTGAGAGGCAAGAGAGTTTAGAGCAGGATGAACAGATGAGTGTAACTGTGGCAGATCAGCTGAGTGAGAATGTGGTGGGAACTTTTTCTCTGCCTTATTCGCTGGTCCCAGAGGTTCTCGTTAACGGTCAGGAATACACAGTTCCCTATGTGACAGAAGAACCGTCCGTGGTTGCTGCGGCCAGCTATGCTAGTAAAATCATCAAGCGAGCAGGTGGCTTTACTGCTCAGGTTCATGAGCGCCAGATGATTGGACAGGTAGCCCTTTATCAAGTTGCTGACCCTGAACAAGCGCAAGAGAAGATTGCCAGCAAGAAAGCAGAGCTCCTAGAACTTGCCAATCAAGCCTATCCTTCTATCGTTAAACGTGGAGGTGGGGCGCGTGATCTGCATGTCGAGCAGATAAAAGGCGAACCAGACTTTCTCGTTGTTTATATTCATGTCGATACCCAGGAAGCCATGGGTGCCAATATGCTCAACACCATGCTGGAAGCCTTGAAACCAGTCTTAGAAGAACTCAGTCAGGGACAGAGTCTCATGGGAATCCTGTCCAACTACGCAACTGATTCTCTGGTGACTGCAAGCTGTCGCATCGCCTTTCGCTACTTGATCCGCCAAAAGGAGCAAGGACGAGAAATTGCAGAGAAGATAGCCTTGGCTAGTCAGTTTGCGCAAGCTGATCCTTATCGAGCGGCTACCCACAATAAAGGGATTTTTAACGGTATTGATGCCATTTTGATTGCCACTGGTAATGACTGGCGTGCCATTGAGGCGGGGGCTCATGCCTTTACTAGTCGAGACGGGCGCTATCAAGGTCTCAGTCGCTGGACGCTGGATCTTGAAAGAGAAGAATTGGTCGGTGAGATGACCTTACCCATGCCTGTAGCGACCAAGGGTGGCTCTGTTGGTCTCAACCCTCGTGTAGCTCTCAGTCATGAATTATTGGGAAATCCTTCTGCCAAAGAATTAGCCCAGATTATCGTGTCTATCGGGCTTGCCCAAAATTTTGCGGCCCTCAAAGCCTTGGTGAGTACAGGGATTCAGCAAGGCCACATGAAATTGCAGGCTAAATCTTTGGCACTTCTCGCAGGTGCTAGTGAATCCGAAGTTGCTCCCCTAGTCGAGCGCCTCATCGCAGATAAAACCTTTAACCTAGAGACAGCCCAGCGCTACCTAGAAAATTTAAGATCATAAAAACTCAGACGAATTCGGTCTGAGTTTTCTTGTATTTAAATACTTTTTCCTGGTAATAAGGTAACTGGTAAGAAGTAACCAGTTGTCGCAACTTCCTTGCCTTCGATCTTCTGCAAGAGAAGATCGACAGTGAGGCAGGCAATCTCTTCCAAGGGTTGCTTGATAGTAGCCAGTTGAGGGTAGTAATTTTCGATAAAGTAGGTACCATCATAGCCGATGACCTTGAGCTCTTCTGGTACAGAAATGCCCAATTCTTGAGCGATTTTAATGACCAAAATAGCTGTCAAATCATCTGAAGCAAAGATGGCATCTGGCTTTTGTCGAGTCAAGATATTCTTGATTTCCATTTCTTTTCTGACGGGAGAAAAGTCACTGGAAACATTGATAATAGGAGCTTTTGGAAGTACGGATGCAAAACCAGCGTGGCGTAGTCCAGTAGGCGAATTGGAATTGTCATTCCCTGTAATCATGATGATAGATTGGGCGCCTGTCTTAACCAAGGTCTGGGCAGCAAGAACTCCACCAGCGTAGTTGTCAGAGGAAACGACTGGAATGTCTGGTGACAGATTTCGGTCAAAGGAAATAATTGGTGCCGTCACTCGATTGTAGTCTTCGATTCCCAAGTTGTGACTACCAGAAATGATGCCGTCCACCTGATTGGCTTCCAACATTTCGATGTATTCGCGTTCCTTCTCAGAATCATGCTCACTGTTGCAGATGATGGTTTTGTAACCATTTTTGAAGAGTTGGTGTTCCAGCTTATCAATCAATTCTGCGTAGAAAACGTTGGAAATATTTGGGAAAATCAAGCCGATTAATTTAGCCGATTTTCCTTGCAAACTACGAGCTAGGTTGTTGGGCTTATAGCCCAATTCCCGCATGGCTTCATTGACTTTTTGGATGGTTTTCTCGGAGAGATAGCCCTTTTTATTGATAACACGAGAAACGGTAGTAGGGCTGACGCCTGCAAGTTTGGCGACATCAGTTAGTTTTGCGACCATAATCTAATTCATAGTAAGTTCCAGTTAGGTTTCCAGATTTGATGAGGATACCATTTTGGTCTACATGTGGGAAGACACGACCGGAAAATACTTTTTCTCCTTTATTGATGAAAATTTCAAAGACAGAGTTATCGATGAAAATCGTAGCAGTAGTAGCCTGATTCTCGATAGGGCAAGAACGAGTTGTCCCAAATTCTTGGGCATACTGTTCACCAGCCTGGCTACGATCTACTGTCACTTGACCATTTACAAGGTCAAAGTTGATGGAAAGTCCCTTGCCTTCTTGATCAGCTAGTAAGACAATCTCGCTCTGGCTATTAGCTTCCAAGCTGAGTTCAAGTTCGTAAGTGTTCTTAGTTTGGGCACGATTTGAGAAGGCTTCCTCAGAGGCACGAAGGTCCTTGACAGCTGCGACTGGGAATTGGTAGAGTTTACCGTCTTTGATAGTGAGTTCTTTGACCAAAGAGAAGGTTCCTTGGTGGTCAAAACGGTCAGATGGATATGAAACATCAGGCAAGCCAAGCCAGCTAACAGCTAGAGCACGTCCATCAGGATCGTTGAAGGCTTGAGTTGCATAGGCTTCGAAACCATAGTCCATGTTTTGAAGTTGAGACACATCTACCATTTTAGCATTTTCAGGGTCAAAGGAAGCCCCAATCTTATACATATTTGGATAGATATTATCGTAGTCTAGAACTTTCTTATCCAATCCTTGTGGGCAGTAGAGAAGGACAGGTTGCTCCCCTACAAAGACCAGATTTGGACATTCCATCATGTAGGCAGTACGGTCGTTAGCAAAGTCAAGGTTGCCAACAACTTGCCAGTTTGTGTAGTCGTTGTCTACAGCCTTATAAAGACGGACGAAACCTTTTTTCTCCAAGTCTTGACCACCCACGATGGCATAAAATTGACCCTTAAAGTTAAAAATTTGTGGATCACGGAAATGATCAGTAGAGTCTGCTGGCTGGTCGATCAAGATCTTATCAATCTTTCTAATCTTGCCATCCTTATCCATCAAAGCTCCAATCTGGTAAGGGTGACGGATCCAGTTTTCATCACGAACATTTCCTGTATAAAATAGGAACAAGTTATCACCAAATTGCATGGCAGAACCAGAGTAGGCACCGTGGCTATCTAATGGAGTATCAGGTAAAACTTTGACACCAGTTTCTGTGAAGTGAACCAAGTCCTCACTTTCCAATTGCACCCAAGATTTTAAACCATGGGCTGCACCAAAAGGAAAATTCTGGTAAAAGAGGATCCACTTGCCATCAAAGTAGGAAAAGCCATTTGGGTCGTTGAGAAGTCCTGTTTTTGGCTCAACATGGTAATGAGTATGCCATGGAGATTGTGCTATATTTTCCTTTATATGTTGAATTTCTTCTTGCGTCCAATCTTGATAAAGTCTGTAACGACGCTCAGTAGTCCATTCCATTCATTCATTCCTCCAAAAATCTTATCACTTTTAATAGTAACCGTTTTCGGTTAAAAAAGCAAGTCTTTTATGTTAAAAAAGAGAAAAAACTGTCAAACGCTTATCATAAAATAGAAGCAGAAAATCAATCAACCATCTACAGAAAATTGAAAGAAAGTGAAACAAAACCCTTTTGAACTCAGATTTAAAACTTATTTTTTCAAGGAATGCCTGATGAAACAGTCAAAAACAATCAATCTAAAGCGTGCCCACTAAGTGGATGGAATATTTTTTCTGAAAAACGCTTGACATATTTCTAAAACATGATAAAATAATAGTCGTAAGGGCGAATAAAATCGCTTTCAAACAAGAACAAAATGTTATATAAGGAGATTTTTGCAAATGAACAATCAGGAAATTGCAAAAAAAGTCATCGATGCCTTGGGCGGACGTGAAAATGTCAACAGTGTAGCTCACTGTGCGACTCGTCTTCGTGTCATGGTCAAAGATGAAGGAAAAATCAATAAAGAAGTGATTGAGAACTTGGAAAAAGTTCAAGGTGCTTTCTTTAACTCAGGTCAATACCAAATCATCTTTGGTACAGGTACAGTTAATAAAATGTACGATGAAGTTGTTGCACTTGGTTTGCCAACATCATCTAAAGATGATATGAAAGCAGAAGCTGCCAAACAAGGGAACTGGTTCCAACGTGCTATCCGTACTTTCGGTGACGTTTTCGTTCCAATCATCCCAGTTATCGTAGCGACAGGTCTCTTCATAGGTGTGCGTGGTCTCTTGACTGCTCTTGGAATGACACTTCCAGCTGACGTGACAACTTACACTCAAATCTTGACAGATACAGCCTTCATCATCTTGCCAGGTTTGGTTGTGTGGTCAACCTTCCGTGTATTCGGTGGAAATCCAGCCGTTGGTATCGTTCTTGGTATGATGCTTGTTTCTGGCTCACTTCCAAACGCTTGGGCAGTTGCTTCAGGTGGTGAAGTAACTGCTATAAACTTCTTTGGTTTCATCCCTGTTGTTGGTTTGCAAGGTTCCGTTCTTCCAGCCTTCATCATCGGGGTTGTCGGAGCTAAATTTGAAAAAGCGGTCCGCAAGGTTGTTCCAGATGTGATTGATCTCTTGGTAACGCCATTCGTGACACTTTTGGTTATGTCTATCCTTGGACTCTTTGTCATTGGACCAGTCTTTCACGTTGTTGAAAACTACATCCTTATCGCTACAAAAGCGATCCTTAGCTTGCCATTTGGTCTTGGTGGTTTCTTGATTGGTGGGGTTCACCAATTGATCGTCGTGTCAGGTGTGCATCACATCTTCAACTTGCTTGAAGTGCAATTGCTTGCTGCTGACCATGCTAACCCATTCAACGCGATCATCACAGCTGCTATGACAGCTCAAGGTGCTGCGACTGTTGCGGTTGGTGTTAAAACTAAAAATCCAAAACTAAAAACACTTGCTTTCCCAGCTGCTCTTTCAGCCTTTCTCGGTATTACAGAGCCTGCTATCTTCGGGGTAAACTTGCGCTTCCGTAAACCATTCTTCCTTTCATTGATTGCTGGTGCAATCGGTGGTGGATTGGCTTCAATCCTTGGACTTGCTGGTACTGGTAATGGTATCACCATCATCCCTGGTACAATGCTTTACATCGGTAACGGACAACTTGCTCAATACCTTCTTATGGTAGCCGTATCATTTTCCCTTGGTTTTGCCCTCACTTACATGTTTGGTTATGAGGATGAAAAAGAAGTTGCTACTGAAGTAGAGACAGAACGTTTGGTCCAAGAAGAAACAACTGGTAACATTCCAGCAGCTCTTCAAAATGAAACACTTGTAACTCCTATCGTCGGTGATGTTGTCGCTCTTGCTGATGTCAATGACCCAGTCTTCTCGAGTGGAGCTATGGGACAAGGTATCGCTGTGAAACCTAGCCAAGGAGTGGTATATGCACCAGCTGATGCTGAAGTTTCAATTGCCTTTCCAACAGGACACGCTTTTGGTTTGAAAACAAGAAATGGTGCTGAAGTTTTGATCCACGTTGGTATTGACACTGTGTCTATGAACGGTGACGGTTTTGAAGCAAAAGTTGCTCAAGGTGATAAGGTTAAAGTTGGCGATGTTCTTGGAACATTTGACTCAAACAAAATCGCTTCAGCTGGACTTGATGATACAACAATGCTTATCGTTACAAATACAGCTGACTATGCTTCAGTAGCTCCAGTCGCAACAGGTTCAGTTGCTAAGGGGGATGCTGTGATCGAAGTGAAAATCTAATCAATCCTCTTTAATGTGAAAACGAACAAATGACATGTTTGTTCGTTTTTGCTTGAATGGTAAGATTTACAGAGGAAAATCTAAAAAATAGAGAAATTTAGACTTTCGAAATATGCTATAATAAAGAAAATAAAAACAAGAGGTTTATCATGACAAAATTATATGGAAGCTTGGAAGCGGGCGGTACAAAGTTTGTCTGTGCTGTCGGTGATGAAAACTTTAACGTTGTAGAAAAAACACAATTTCCAACAACAACACCAATCGAAACAATCGATAAAACCATCGAGTTCTTCTCAAAATTCGATAACCTTGCTGGTCTTGCAGTTGGTTCATTTGGTCCGATTGATATTGATAAAAACTCAAAAACTTATGGCTTTATCACAACGACTCCAAAACCAAACTGGGCAAATGTGGACTTGCTTGGTGCCCTTCGTCGCGCCCTCAACGTTCCTATGTACTTCACGACAGACGTAAACAGCTCTGCTTATGGTGAAGTGGTTGCCCGTAACAATGCTGGTGGCCGTATCGAAAACTTGGTTTACTACACAATCGGTACAGGTATCGGTGCAGGTGTCATCCAACGTGGTGAGTTTATCGGCGGTGTGGGTCATCCTGAAATGGGTCATTATTATGTTGCTAGACATCCAATGGATATTGAAAAAGAGTTTAAGGGTGTTTGTCCTTTCCATAAGGGATGTCTGGAAGGCTATGCAGCTGGTCCAAGTTTGGAAGCTCGTACAGGTGTTCGTGGGGAAAACATTGAACTCAACAACCCTGTTTGGGATGTCCAAGCCTACTATATCGCTCAAGCTGCGGTTAATGCGACAGTGACTTTCCGCCCAGACGTGATTGTCTTTGGTGGAGGGGTCATGGCTCAACAACACATGTTGGACCGTGTCCGTGAGAAATTTACAGCTCTTCTCAATGGTTACCTACCAGTGCCAGATGTGCGTGACTATATCGTTACTCCAGCAGTAGCAGGAAATGGTTCTGCCACACTTGGGAACTTTGTTCTTGCAAAAGAAGTTTCAAAATAAAGCACAAAATCCGTTTGGGAAACCAAACGGATTTTTTACGTGTCAAAGCATTTGCCAGAAGAAGTCGATAATATAGGTCAGACCGTAGGTATAAACCACGAGGGTAAAGGGCTTGGTTAGAATGATGATGGTCATATAGCGCTTGAAACTCATCTTGGTCAGGGCAGCCAGCATACAGAGAAAGTCAGCTGGACTAATGGGCCAAATCATCATAAAGATAAAGAAACGGTCAAAACGATTGCCCTTGTCCAACCAGCCGATGTACTTGTCATAGGTGCGCTTGCTGACGACAGACTGGACAAAGGCGGGCCCATAGAGGCGCACCAGATAAAAGATAATGGCACAGCCAATCACGATACCGATATAGTTGTAGATTGTCCCGATGATGTGACCGTAGATAAAGACCCCAGCTACCGAGGTCAAGGCCCCAGGAATGATAGGGACGACCGTTTGTAAAATCTGTAAAAAGATAAAGAGGGGTGGCCCCCAGATGCCTGCCTGCTGGATAAAGGCAGAGAGGGTTTCCTTGGACTGTAAAATCCCAGCCTGATAAGCCCAAATGCAGAAAATCAAACTCCCAACCCCACCGGCAATCGATGAGATATTGATAAGGTGCTGCAGAAGGGGAGAAACAGCTTTCATTTGTTTATCCTGTGACATGTAAACTCCTCATAGATAGTATATTTCTACTATACCATATTTTGGAGGAGAAAGGGGGAATGAGTGTTTTTGATGAGAAATAGATGGGAATACAGGCCTTCGAGACTTAGAACAGGTCTGTCAACTAAAGGTTATATGCATTCTAAGTTTAGAATAATCGTAATTCCATAAATTTACAAGTATTCTAAGTTTCGAATAGCTTATCTGAGATAATTTTGAGGCATTCGAGCTTTCGAATAGTCATCTTCTCTAAAGTTTAGATGTATTCTGAAGCTAGAAAAGCTAAAATCTAAAAATAATAAGAGTCTCTATCTGATGGATGTAATTTATGTCTAGTATGAATCCTTTGAATCGTTAGTTAATTTTAATATTAATCAGTTCTGAAATAATTACTAAATATAGTTAGATGGTGAATGAATTATTGCTAAATTTCAAGTTCAAGTTAGTCATCAAGAAGTTTTCTCTGAGCGACTTGTAGTTCAAGCATTTTTTAGGATAGTTGTTCATCCAATTTTCGATGAATGCGACTTCTTTGGGAGTTGTTTTCTTAGTTCCCTTAGGTAACCATCTACGAATGAGCCTGTTGTGATTCTCATTAGTTCCCCTTTCCCAAGAGGTATAGGGATGTGCATAGTAGATATGTTCCTTAGAAAACACATCAGACAAGCGATTGAATTCCGTTCCGTCCATTAGTAGATAAAGGATTACTCCTGCTTGAAATGACAGATGAACTTGTTTCTTATAAAAAATGTTGTCAAGAAATTATCTGTTTTTTTCCAGAAGTTTTAGAGGAAGAAAATTTTATGAGGAAAAAGAACTTACTCAAATAACAATTCAGGACCAAAAACTGACAGTTGAGGAGCAGAGTGGATAAATTAAGTTTGCTACTGTATAATGGATTTATCACTAATACTCTTCGAAAATCTCTTCAAACCACGTCAGCTTCGCCTTGCTGTAGATATAGTTACTGACTTCGTCAGTTNNCAAAGCTGTACTTTGAGCAGCCTACGGCTAGCTTCCTAGTTTGCTCTTTGATTTTCATTGAGTATAAAAGTGCTCCATGCCATATTTTACATAGCATTAGTCTTCTAAAAATGGACAAAAAACATTGTAAAGGCTATCAAAAAGGAGTATAATGAGTGCAAGAAATTTCGGAGGTGAAAGATGCTAGAAGTAAGAAGTCTAGAGAAAAGTTTTGGATCCAAGCAAGTTTTGTTTGGTATTGACTTTCAAGCGCGACCAGGTCGTATTTTGGGATTAGTCGGAAAAAATGGTGCTGGGAAGACAACGATTTTCCACAGTATTTTGAAGTTTTTAGAATACCAGGGAGAAATCGGTCTGGATGGTCAGGATATTCGTCAGGAGACCTATGCTCGGATTGGTTATCTGCCTGAAGAACGCAGTCTCATGCCTAAATTGACAGTTCTTGAGCAAGTTCGCTATTTGGCGACTCTAAAAGGCATGGATGCCAAGGAAATCAAGGAAAAACTCCCTCAATGGATGAAGAGGTTGGAAGTGAAAGGGAAGCTGACAGATAAAATTAAGAGTCTGTCAAAAGGAAATCAGCAGAAGATTCAGCTCATCATTACTCTGATTCATGAGCCAGACTTGATTATCTTGGATGAGCCTTTCAGTGGATTGGACCCAGTCAATACAGAATTGCTCAAGCAAGTCATTTTTCAAGAAAAAGAACGTGGGGCAACCATTATCTTTTCTGACCATGTCATGACCAACGTCGAGGAGCTTTGTGACGATATTCTCATGATCCGAGATGGCCGTGTGGTCTTGCATGGACCAGTTCAGGATGTCCGAAATCAATACGGGAAAACACGTCTCTTTGTTTCAAGTGAACGAAGCAAGGAAGAATTGGAAAACCTTCCTCATGTCAAACAGGTGAGCTTGACCAAACAAGGTAGTTGGAAATTGATCTTGGAGGATGAGAGTGCTGGTAGAGAACTCTTCCCAATCTTGACTCAAGGGCAATATATCGCAACCTTTGACCAACAAGCGCCAACTATCGATGAAATCTTTAAACTAGAATCAGGAGTGGAAGTATGGGAAATGTGTGGGTTGTAATCAAGGAAACCTATCTTAGACATGTCAAATCGTGGAGTTTCTTCTTTATGGTGATTTCACCGTTCCTCTTTTTAGGAATCTCTGGAGGAATTGCTTATCTCCAAGGCTCTTCAATGGCTAAAAATGATAAAGTGGCAGTAGTGACAACAGTGCCATCTGTAGCAGAAGGACTGAAGAATGTAAATGGTGTTAATTTTGACTACAAAGACGAAGCAAGTGCCAAAGAAGCGATTAAAGATGAAAAATTAAAAGGCTATCTGACTATTGACCAAGAGGATAGTGTCTTGAAGGCAGTTTATCATGGCGAAACGTCGCTTGAAAATGGAATTAAATTTGCAGTTACAGATACACTCAATGAACTGCAAAATCAGCTTAATCGTTCAACTGCTTCCTTGTCTCAAGAGCAGGAAAAACGCTTAGCGCAGACAATTCAATTCACAGAAAAGATTGATGAAGCCAAGGAAAATAAAAAGTTTATTCAAACAATTGCAGCAGGCGCCTTAGGATTCTTTCTTTATATGATTCTGATTACCTATGCGGGTGTAACAGCTCAGGAAGTTGCCAGTGAAAAAGGCACCAAAATTATGGAAGTCGTCTTTTCTAGCATAAGGGCTAGTCACTATTTCTATGCGCGGATGATGGCTCTGTTTCTGGTGATTTTAACGCATATCGGGATTTATGTGGTAGGTGGTCTGGCAGCCATTCTACTCTTTAAAGATTTGCCATTCTTGGCTCAGTCTGGTATTTTGGATCACTTGGGAGATGCTTTCTCACTGAATACCTTGTTCTTTATTTTGGTCAGTCTCTTTATGTACGTCGTCTTGGCTGCCTTTCTAGGTTCTATGGTTTCTCGTCCTGAGGACTCAGGAAAAGCCTTGTCGCCTTTGATGATTTTGATTATGGGTGGTTTTTTTGGAGTGACAGCTCTAGGTGCAGCTGGTGACAATCTCATCTTGAAGATTGGTTCTTATATTCCCTTTATTTCGACCTTCTTTATGCCATTTAGAACTATTAATGGCTATGCAGGGGGAGTAGAAGCATGGATTTCACTTGCTATTACAGTGATTTTTGCGGTGGTAGCAACAGGATTTATCGGACGCATGTATGCCAGCCTAGTCCTTCAAACAGATGATTTAGGGATTTGGAAAACATTTAAACGTGCCTTATCTTATAAATAGAAGAGCCTCGCGAAAGCGAGGTTTTTTAGAGATAAAAAGAGTGGAATCACGAACCTAATTATGCACACATTATGTAAACAGGTTGCTTGAGAACTCAATTGTATAGTGAACTGAATCTGGAATAAGATAATATTGCTTCTAAAACATTCTTATAAATTGATTTGAATTCCAAAACCAGGGTGTGCAATTCTTATTTCCCATCACTTTATTTATTGATTATGATAGAACTCTTATCGGTCTGTAACAAAATTTCAATAATATAAAAACGCATCCTATCAGGACTCAACTTGATAGGATGCGTTTTTTGATTGTGAAGACTTTTCATCCAGCCTCTTTATGTGATAAAGTATCGTTAATATTCAATGAAAATCAGACTGGGAAGTTAGCGGAAGGCTCCTCGAAACATAGTTTTGAGGTTGAGGAACTGACCAAGTCAGTAACGTATACACACTAAGGACAAGCTGACGTGGTTTGAAGAGTATAAAAATCTGTTTCGTAAGCATCCAATAATAGGGTGTTTTGATAGTGTCATCATTTGGATAAGCATTATAGTATAGTGATATGAAATCAACTAAACTAAATAAGAAATATAGATTATCAAAACTCTTTGAAAAGATTGCATTAAATCTAAATAACATAGACGTCTTCAGCGTGTGCTGTCTCATCTTATGCGAAAATCTTATAAGGAGAGTATAGAAAATCTCGGTTGTAATCAACTAACTGATTGGAGAAATGTATAAATATGAGAAGTTAGACCCCCATGTCACTACCATAATGAGATTGCTCGAATTCCTTGCTTTTTATACTCAATGAAAATCAAAGAGCAAACTAGCCGCAGGCTGCTCAAAACAGTGTTTTGAGGTTGTGGATANNCAAGGCGACGTTGACGCGGTTTGAAGAGATTTTCGAAGAGTATTAACTCAATATCAAACTAGCTACGATGGGGCTGACAAAGACATAGAGAATACCAGTGACACCGATAGCCAAACCACCCATGGCTCCTGCTACAGAGCCGTATCGGAAGGCTGTTCCTGTTCCAACTGCATGGCCTGTTCCTCCAAGGGAAAGACCAACAGCTACTGGGTCGTCAATTTTCAACCACTTCAAAAGGGTTGGTCCGATGACACTGGTTAAAATCCCAGTTGCCACGACTACCACCAAGGTCACGGTCGTCAGACCTTGCAATTTTTCTGTGATTCCCACTGCCATGGCGGTTGTTACTGACTTGGGAAAGAGAGAAATGGCTAGGAAAAAGTCCATACCAAAGATTTTGGCCACAAGGGCTGTGAAAGAGGTATTGACAACTACTGCTAGCAGACTACCAAAGAGAATACTCCGAGCATGGTGCTTCATCAAATGAAAACTCTTGTAAATCGGAATCCCCAAAGCCACTGTCGACGGGACAATCAAGTTGTTCAGATAAACCCCACCTTGGTAGTAATCTTGATAAGAAATACCCGTCACCTTAAGAAAAATAATGATAAAAATAGCCGACAAAAGCAGGGGCGTTGTCAATGGATGAGGAAAACGTCTGTAAATCAACATCCCCACTAGATAAGCTAGGATAGACAGGGCAAGCCCAAATAGGGGATTGGAAACAAATTCACTCATTTGGCATCTCCTTTCTCATAATCTCCCTCAAACCGTCGTTTGATAAACTGAACTACCAAGGCTATGAGGATAATATTGACAACTGCTGCAAAAAAGACAATCAAAACAATGGGTAGGAGATAGGGAGCAATCACATCAAACTTTTCCATGATTCCTACTGCTGGCGGCAAAAAGAGAATGGTCATATTGGCCAGCAAGAAATTCCCCACCATGTTGACATGCCTAGTTCTCAACCATTTGAATTGTAGGGATAGAAAGAGAATAATCAAGCCGATAATACTGCCTGGGATGGGCAAATGAAAGAAACTGGAAATCCCCTCTCCGATTAGAGAAATCACAAAGAGAATCATTAATTGAACATATAATTTCATCCTAAACTCCACGAAATAGACTTCTTGAATACCAGTTTACTCTTTTTTCAGAAAATTTCAAGGAAATGAACAAGGGATAATGAAAATTAAAGAACAAACTAGGAAGTCAGCTGCATGTTACTCAAAGTAAAGTGTTGGGGTTGTAGGTCAAACTGACATAGTTTGAAGCGATTTTCGAAGAATATTACTTTTCTTTGCTTAAGTGAATGACTTGGTCGTAGTTTTTTAAGTCCTCTTCTGTGTAGTGGTGAATGGCTTCTATGACTGTTTGAGGTAGGGAGAAGAGCAAGTCGCTAATTTTTCTGCTATTTTCCGAGTCAAGATTGGCCTTAATCTCGTCTGCTAAGATGAGTTGGCTATCATGGTAGAGGGCGCGGGCGATTTCTAGGCGTTGTTTCTCGCCACCAGACAGACTATCATTGCTGAGCGTTCGATTTTTCAAATGTTCTAAACCTGTTTTTTTGAGGATATGATTTAGCGTTTGCTTTTATCTAAAATACTTCATATAAAAATGTAAATTTTTGGGGGATATACAATTAAATGAAAATATCGTAATGACACAGATTGAAACAAAAAGCGAACAAAACAGAATTCATTGTTTCGATTCGCTTTTCGTATTATTATCTAGTTTTTTTGTAGCTCTGATAACATTTAGTCTGAGCATGTACACTAATAGCTGAAGGAATAAAATGTATACTTTAGATTATTTCCAAGCGCCACCGGTATCTACACAGTAACCACCAGGTGTATAGGTGTTGTGAAGCATCTTACCAGTTGAAGCAAGGTAATACCAAGATCTGCTATCTTTCACCCAGCCTGTTAACATAGCACCTGAGTCTTTTAGGTAATATAGTTGCTTAGTTTCAAACAAGCATGTTATAATAAAGCTATGGCATATAGTACAGATTTTAAACAGCGAGCATTAGATTACATCAAAGAGGGGCACAGCCATGTCGAGGCAGCCAAGGTTTTTGATGTCGGCGTCAGAACTCTCTTCACATGGAAAAAGAACTTACGTGAACAAGGACACTTAGAGAGGAAAAAGCGAGTCGTCAAAAACCGAAAGATTCCTTTAGAGGAATTGAAATCCTTTGTCGAGGCTCATCCAGATGCTTTATTACGTGACA
>NZ_VMMV01000051.1:0-6078 GCF_013277375.1 Streptococcus sp. 3613 | reverse complement strand
TCACGGGTGGTTATGACTTTCATTGAGTATAAGTCAAGTAATCACTTTGAAGTTTCAAAGCTTACTTTTAAGTTTTCTTTAAGAAAACTATATTATTCTGAAGAACTCTAAAATTTCACAGCCATTTATTAGCAATGACTACAGAATTCCTGGTCATTACTAGAAATGGACTAGTTTCTTTGAATAATAGAACTCCTTAATCCTTCTATTCTAGAACGGGAGGGCCGGTATTTCTTTCATGATAGGACTAGATTGTGGTATAATAGAGAGAATAAGTTTTTTTAGTAAGACAAAGGAGAAAATAGATGATTTATGCAGGAATTCTTGCTGGTGGAACTGGCACACGCATGGGAATCAGTAACTTGCCAAAACAATTTTTAGAGCTAGGTGATCGACCTATTTTGATTCATACAATTGAAAAATTTGTCTTGGAACCAAGTATTGAAAAAATTGTAGTTGGGGTTCATGGAGACTGGGTTTCTCATGCAGAAGATCTTGTAGATAAATATCTTCCTCTTCATAAGGATCGTATCATCATTACAAAGGGTGGTGCTGACCGTAATACGAGTATTGAGAAAATCATTGAAGCTATTGATGCTTATCGTCCGCTTACTCCAGAGGACATTGTTGTTACCCACGATTCTGTTCGTCCATTTATTACACTTCGCATGATTCAGGACAATATCCAACTTGCCCAAAATCATGACGCAGTGGACACAGTGGTAGAAGCGGTTGATACTATCGTTGAAAGTACCAATGGTCAATTCATTACAGATATTCCAAATCGTGCTCACCTTTATCAAGGACAAACACCTCAAACATTCCGTTGCAAGGACTTCATGGACCTTTACGGTTCTCTCTCTGCTGAAGAGAAGGAAATCTTGACAGATGCATGTAAAATCTTTGTGATCAAAGGAAAGGATGTGGCCTTGGCTAAGGGCGAATACTCAAACCTAAAAATCACAACAGTAACAGATTTGAAGATTGCAAAAAGTATGATTGAGAAAGACTAGTAAAATGATTAATCAAATTTATCAACTAACTAAGCCTAAGTTTATCAATGTCAAATATCAGGAAGAGGCTATTGACCAAGAGAATCATATCCTCATCCGCCCTAACTATATGGCTGTCTGTCATGCGGATCAGCGTTACTACCAGGGAAAACGTGACCCCAAGATTTTGAATAAAAAGCTTCCAATGGCAATGATTCACGAGTCATGTGGAACCATCATTTCTGACCCGACGGGAACCTATGAGGTTGGGCAAAAAGTTGTCATGATTCCCAATCAGCCTTCTATGCAGAGCGATGAAGAATTCTATGAGAACTACATGACAGGGACCCATTTCTTGTCTAGTGGTTTTGATGGCTTTATGAGAGAGTTTGTTTCTCTCCCTAAAGATCGTGTGGTGGCTTATGATGCTATCGAAGATACGGTTGCAGCCATTACAGAGTTTGTCAGTGTTGGCATGCATGCCATGAATCGTCTATTGACCCTTGCTCATAGCAAGCGGGACCGAATCGCCGTTATCGGAGATGGAAGTTTAGCATTTGTGGTTGCCAATATTATCAACTATACTTTGCCAGAAGCAGAGATTGTGGTTATTGGTCGTCATTGGGAAAAGTTGGAACTTTTCTCTTTTGCCAAAGAATGCTATATTACGGATAATATTCCTGAAGATTTGGCCTTTGACCATGCTTTTGAGTGTTGTGGTGGTAATGGTACTGGACCGGCTATAAATGACCTGATTCGCTACATTCGTCCTCAAGGAACGATTCTCATGATGGGAGTTAGCGAATATAAAGTCAATCTCAATACTCGCGATGCCTTAGAAAAGGGCTTGCTCTTGGTTGGGTCCTCTCGTTCTGGTCGCATCGATTTTGAAAATGCAATCCAAATGATGGAAGTTAAGAAATTTGCCAATCGTCTTAAAAATATCCTTTATCTAGAAGAACCTGTAAGAGAAATTAAAGATATTCACCGTGTCTTTGCGACCGACTTAAACACAGCCTTTAAAACCGTGTTTAAGTGGGAAGTATAAGTGCTGGAGGTTAATTGTGGAGAAAATCATTAAAGAGAAAATTTCTTCCCTACTTAGTCAAGAAGAGGAAGTCCTCAGTGTTGAACAACTGGGGGGAATGACCAATCAAAACTATTTGGTCAAAACAACAAATAAGCAATACATTGTTAAATTCTTTGGTAAAGGGACAGAAAAGCTTATCAATCGACAAGATGAAAAGTACAATCTTGAACTACTAAAGGATTTAGACTTAGATGTAAAAAATTATCTTTTTGATATTGAAGCTGGTATCAAAGTAAATGAGTATATCGAATCTGCGATTACACTTGATTCAAGGTCAATCAAGACCAAATTTGATAAAATTGCTCCAATATTACAAACCATTCATGCTTCTGGTAAGGAATTAAGAGGAGAATTTGCTCCTTTTGAGGAAATCAAAAAATACGAATCCTTGATTGAAGAGAAAATCCCTTATGCCAACTATGAAGCTGTTCGAGAAGAAGTCTTTTCTTTAGAGAAAAGACTGGCTGACTTAGGTGTTGACAGAAAATCTTGTCATATCGATTTGGTGCCTGAAAACTTTATCGAATCACCACAAGGACGACTTTATCTGATTGACTGGGAATATTCATCAATGAATGATCCAATGTGGGATCTGGCTGCCCTCTTTTTAGAGTCTGAATTCACTACCCAGGAGGAAGAAGCCTTCTTGTCTCACTATGAGAGTGACCAAACACCGGTTTCTCGTGAAAAGATTGCCATTTATAAAATTTTACAAGACACTATTTGGAGTCTATGGACTGTCTATAAGGAAGAGCAAGGTGCAGATTTTGGTGACTATGGTGTGAATCGTTATCAAAGAGCTGTTAAAGGTTTGACTTCTTATGGAGGTTCAGATGAAAAGTAAAAACGGAGTTCCTTTTGGTCTACTCTCAGGTATTTTCTGGGGTTTAGGTCTAACAATTAGTGCTTACATCTTTTCGATTTTTACAGATTTGTCGCCCTTTGTGGTGGCCGCTGCTCACGATTTCTTGAGTATCTTTATCTTACTAGCTTTTCTCTTGGTAAAAGAAGGAAAAGTTCGCCTCTCAATTTTCTTAAATATTCGCAATGTGAGTGTCATCATCGGAGCCTTGCTAGCAGGCCCTATCGGTATGCAGGCCAATCTTTATGCGGTTAAGTATATCGGAAGTTCCTTAGCTTCATCTGTGTCGGCTATTTACCCTGCGATTTCAGTTTTATTGGCTTTCTTCTTTTTGAAGCACAAGATTTCAAAAAATACTGTATTTGGGATTGTCTTGATTATTGGAGGGATAATTGCTCAGACCTATAAGGTTGAACAGGTTAATTCCTTCTACATTGGTATTCTCTGTGCTTTAGTTTGTGCTATTGCATGGGGGAGTGAGAGTGTCCTTAGCTCCTTTGCCATGGAAAGTGAATTGAGTGAAATTGAGGCCCTCTTAATCCGTCAAGTAACTTCATTCTTGTCCTATCTTGTGATTGTGCTCTTCTCTCATCAGTCATTTGCAGAAGTGGCCAATGGACAATTACTAGGTCTCATGATTGTCTTTGCAGCCTTTGATATGATTTCCTACTTGGCTTATTATATCGCTATCAATCGCTTGCAACCAGCCAAGGCTACAGGCTTGAATGTGAGCTATGTAGTTTGGACGGTCTTGTTTGCAGTTGTTTTTTTGGGTGCACCGCTAGATATGCTGACCATTATGACGTCACTTGTCGTTATTGCTGGAGTTTATATTATTATTAAAGAATAAAGGAGATTCGTGTGAAAGCCATCATCTTAGCAGCGGGATTGGGAACTCGCTTGCGTCCTATGACTGAAAATACCCCTAAAGCCTTGGTTCAGGTTAATCAAAAACCCTTGATTGAATACCAAATTGAGTTTCTCAAAGAAAAAGGAATCAATGACATCATCATCATTGTCGGTTATCTTAAAGAACAATTCGATTACTTGAAAGAGAAATACGGTGTTCGTCTCGTTTTCAATGATAAATACGCTGACTACAATAACTTTTACTCTCTCTATCTTGTAAAAGAAGAATTGGCCAACAGCTATGTTATTGATGCCGATAACTATCTCTTTAAAAATATGTTCCGCAATGATTTGACTCGTTCGACTTATTTTAGTGTTTATCGTGAAGATTGTACCAACGAATGGTTCTTGGTCTATGGAGATGACTACAAGGTTCAAGACATTATTGTTGATAGCAAGGCAGGTCGCATCCTTAGTGGTGTATCCTTCTGGGATGCTCCAACTGCAGAAAAGATTGTCAGCTTTATCGATAAGGCTTATGCAAGTGGCGAATTTGTTGATCTCTACTGGGACAATATGGTTAAGGATAATATCAAAGAGCTAGATGTCTATGTCGAAGAATTAGAAGGCAATAGTATCTATGAAATCGATAGTGTCCAAGACTACCATAAATTAGAAGAAATTCTTAAAAACGAAAATTAAAGATTCCAACATCTGACAAAATAGTCGGATGTTTTTTTGATTTTTTACGAACTTTTACGAATAGATAGATGAGTAGAAAAAGAAATGGAGTTATTTATGAAAATCACAAACTATGAAATCTATAAGTTAAAAAAATCAGGTTTGACCAATCAACAGATTTTGAAAGTGCTAGAATACGGTGAAAATGTTGATCAGGAGCTTTTGTTGGGTGATATTGCAGATATATCAGGTTGCCGTAATCCAGCCGTTTTTATGGAACGTTATTTTCAGATAGACGATGCGCATTTGTCGAAAGAGTTTCAAAAATTTCCATCTTTCTCTATTTTAGATGACTGTTATCCTTGGGATTTGAGTGAAATATATGATGCGCCTGTACTTTTATTTTACAAGGGAAATCTTGACCTCCTGAAATTCCCGAAGGTAGCGGTCGTGGGCAGTCGTGCTTGTAGCAAACAGGGAGCTAAGTCAGTTGAAAAAGTCATTCAAGGCTTGGAAAATGAACTGGTTATCGTCAGTGGATTAGCCAAGGGCATTGACACAGCAGCTCATATGGCAGCTCTTCAAAATGGCGGAAAAACCATTGCAGTGATTGGAACAGGACTGGATGTGTTTTATCCTAAAGCCAATAAACGTTTGCAAGACTACATCGGCAATGATCATCTGGTTCTCAGTGAATATGGACCTGGCGAACAACCTCTGAAATTTCATTTTCCTGCCCGTAATCGCATCATTGCTGGACTTTGCCGTGGCGTGATTGTAGCAGAGGCTAAGATGCGCTCGGGGAGTCTCATTACCTGTGAGCGAGCAATGGAAGAAGGACGCGATGTCTTTGCTATTCCTGGTAGCATTTTAGATGGGCTATCAGATGGTTGCCATCATTTGATTCAAGAAGGGGCAAAATTGGTCACCAGTGGGCGAGATGTGCTTGCGGAATTTGAATTTTAAACATTATATAAGCTAGAATACTGAGAAAAATCAATTTTTAATAGAAAATGAAGTAAATATCCCCACAATAAATGCATAGTATCAGTTTTTTCAGCACTTGATATTATGCGTTTTTTCTAAGTGAATAAGTAGAGTGGAGGACTTTTCCCAGAGGAAGGAAAGCAATTTAGTGTAATTGAGAAAGGAGAGTTGCTTGTGACTAATCTTGGTCAGCTTATTATCAGGGAGCTGTATCGTCTCAAGTATTGCCAGTAAGGAAAAATAAATTCTTCAAAAGTAGAGATTACAAGGCTTGTTTAAGAAAGAATTCAAAGACCTTGACAGATAAAAATAAAATGGTTATTATAAAAAATGGTCTGAAATTGATGATGACACTCTTCGAAAATCTTTTTACGTCATCAGCTTTGTCTTGCTGTGTTTTGAGCAAGCTACGGTGAGCTTCCGAGTTTGATTTTCATTTACTAGAAATGAAACTGATGAGAGACATCAGTAGACATTTGCGTCAGGATATGATGGAAAATGATAAAAAGACCTCATGAGATTGGCATATCAGACTACTAAAGTATTGAGTTTGTTAGGATTTTATACTCAATGAAAATCAAAGAGCAAACTAGGAAGCTAGCCGCAGGTTGCTCAAA
>NZ_VMMV01000050.1:0-14587 GCF_013277375.1 Streptococcus sp. 3613 | reverse complement strand
ATTAAGTGATAAAGTCGGGCAGATAGATCTGACGCAGTTTGAAGAGATTTTCATTGAGGATAAGTCAGGTACTGAAATGTCTGATCGGGATTTAAAGATATAATAAAATGAAATAAGAATAGGACAAATCAATCGGGACAGTCAAATCGATTTCTAACAATGTTTTAGAAGTCCAGATGTACTATTCTAGTTTCAATCTACCATACTTGAGAATTTTATGCTGGGTATCCTTATCAATCACCGTTTGATTCACATGGAGAGTCAAAACACGGTGGGGAGATAGAATGGACAAAATTTGATTTTTGGCAATTTTTGAAAGGATGAGGCCTCGAATAATCTTGAGTCCACCTGCAGTTGATCCAGCAGAGCCACCGATTGCCATGAGGAAAAGGAGGATAAACTGGGAGAAGAGGGGCCAGTTGGTAATATCTCCATATCCAAAACCAGTTGTTGTAATGATGTTGGAAACCTGGAAGAAGGTCATTTCGTAGAGATAGAGGGTATTAAGGCTGATCAAGGCTGTAGAAACCAGTACGATGACCAAATAAGCCCGAAGTTCTTCATCTCCAAAGAAGGCTTTGACGCGACGGAGTATGAGGTAGTAGTAAAGGTTGAAATTTACCCCAAAAACCAGAACTCCGATACTAACCAGATAGGTAATTAGTGAACTGCCATAGTGGGCAATTCCGTCGTTATAGACGGTAAAACCTCCTGTACCTGCTGTTCCCATAGCAATGACAAAACTATCAAATAGGGGCATGCCAGCCAGATAATAGATGATGACAAAGAGGGAGAAGAGAGCTAGATAAAGGAGATAGAGAATCTGGGCAGTATTTTTGAGTTTGGATACAACCTTACCGAAAACAGGGCCAGGAACCTCGGCCTTCATCACTTCTAGGTGGCTATTTTTGGCATTATCCATAATAGCAAGTGCAAAAACAAGCACTCCCATCTCTCCAATCAAGTGGGTAAAACTTCGCCAGAAGAGGAGGGAACGGCTGAGAACCGAAACGTCGTTCAAAATACTTGCTCCAGTAGTTGTAAAGCCAGAACTGATTTCAAAAAAGGCATCAATAACGCTGGGGATTTGCCCAGCAAAGACAAAGGGGAGACCGCCAAAGAAGGACCAAAGGATCCAACAGAGGGCCACAATCAAGACTCCCTCCTTGGCATAAATCCGTTGATTTTTTGGCTTCTGTAAACTCCCTGAACCGCCTAACAATACGAGAATCCCTATGGTCGAAAAGAGGGCTGTAAAGACTTGGCTCGATTCACGGTAATAGACAGCAATCGCAACAGGAACCAAAAGGAGAACAGCTTCAATCAAAAGTAATTTTGAAAGGAGGTAGCGAATCATACTTTTATTCATTTCTTACCTCGCAATCAAGTCATAAATCTTAGTGATATTCGGCAACAAGGTTGTTACTAGGAGCTTGTCTCCAACTTCCAACATATCCTCCCCAGTTGGGAAAATCGTTTTGCCCTTTCGAATGATAGCTGCAATAAGAACCCCTTTTTTCAATTTCAGTTGAGAAAGAGGTTTGGCAGTCATTTTATTGGCTTCCTTGATATGGAATTGCAGGGTTTCGATTTGGCCATTGGCTAGATGGTGCATGGCTTGAAGGTCTGAATACTGGGCATTAACTCGACCACGAATAAAGTGCATAATCGTATCTACAGCGATGCTTTTAGGTGTGATGATACTTGAAAAATCAGGCGCATTGATAATCTCGAGGAGACTGGTACGATTGACCTTAGTAATATTTTTCTGTACACCTACCCTGTCAAGGAACATAGATGTAATCAGATTTTCCTCATCGACTCCTGTTAGAGTCGCAACGGCATCATAGTGTTGAGCACTTTCTTCCAGCAGGATATCTTGTGCGGTACCATCTCCTTGAACGATGTAGAGGTTTGGGAATTTCTCGCTAAAGAAGCTAGCGATTTCAGGATTGATTTCAATAATCTTAGTATCAATACGACTATCTTTGAGGATACCTAGTAGATAATAGGCAATTCTACCAGCTCCAACAATAAGAAGACTCTTCACGGCACGAGACTTGAAATAATTATGGAAGAGCATCATATCAACACGGTTACCAGTGACAAAGATTCTATCTTTATCCTGTATGGTCATATCACCACTTGGGATGATAATTTGATGATCCCTCTCTATCGCACAGACAATGACATTGCCAAATTTTTTCCGAAAATCAGAAATGGGCATTTGGCAAAGACCACTGGAGGATTTAACAGTGAATTCCATCAAGCTGACCCGTCCACCAAAGAAACGTTCGACAGATAGAGCGTTGGGGAAGTCAATGATGTTGGCGATAGCGCGGGCAGCCAAGAGCTCAGGGTTAACGATAAGAGAAAAACCGAGAATATTCTTTTCTTTGAAATAGGAGTTAGAATATTCAGGGTTCCGCACCCGAACGATGGTCTCTTTAGCTCCCATTTTTTTGGCTAGAACGGCTGCAATCATGTTGACTTCATCGTATTCAGTCAGGGCGATAAAGATATCACAATCCTGGACACTGGCTTGCTCAAGGATGGTAAAATCGGCCCCGTTACCAAGGATACCCATGATATCAAAGCGATTGACAATATGATTGAGGACAGCTTCGTCTTGCTCAATCAGCAAAACATCATGCTTTTCTGCAACCAAGGAGCGACAGAGGGCAAAACCAACTTTTCCCCCTCCGACAAGGATAATTTTCATAATAAAACCTACTTTTTCATGATGTAACTATCATATCCTTTTTCAAAAAAATGCACCTACTAGCTAATAAGAAGAGCTTTTAGTAGGACATTTGCTATAAGGTAAAACTATACCCTAACCAATTGAAATAGCTATTAGCACCTTTCTCTGAAATATGGTATGATAAAGGGTATGCAAGGAGACAAAATGAATAATAATTTACTGGTACTACAATCAGACTTTGGTCTGGTTGATGGTGCGGTATCGGCTATGATTGGAGTGGCTTTAGAAGAGTCTCCAACATTAAAAATTCATCACTTGACGCACGATATCACGCCTTATAATATTTTTGAGGGTAGTTACCGTCTCTTTCAGACGGTGGATTACTGGCCTGAGGGAACGACTTTTGTATCGGTTGTCGATCCAGGTGTCGGCTCGAAGCGTAAGAGTGTGGTTGCCAAGACTGCAAACAATCAATACATTGTCACGCCAGATAATGGGACTCTTTCTTTTATCAAGAAACACGTTGGTATTATAGCCGTTCGTGAAATTTCTGAGGTAGCTAATAGGCGTCAAAACACAGAGCATTCTTATACTTTCCACGGTCGTGATGTCTATGCCTATACTGGTGCTAAACTGGCCAGTGGTCACATTTCTTTTGAGGAAGTGGGGCCAGAGCTCAGTGTGGATCAGATTGTGGAACTTCCAGTCGTAGAGACCATTATTGAAGATCATCTGGTGAAGGGAGCCATTGATATTCTGGATGTGCGTTTTGGTTCGCTTTGGACCTCTATTACGCGAGAAGAATTTTACAAACTGGAACCAGAATTTGGTGACCGTTTTGAAGTGACCATCTATCACGCTGATATGCTGGTCTATCAAAATCAGGTTGTTTATGGCAAATCATTTGCAGATGTGAGAATTGGGCAACCCATCCTTTACATCAACTCTCTCTATCGTTTAGGTCTGGCTATCAACCAAGGTTCCTTTGCCAAGGCCTATAATGTAGGTGTCGGTTCATCTTGGACCATTGAAATAAAGAAAATAGAATCATAAAATAGGAGAATATAGATGAAAAATCAATCAATTAAACAAGTTGTTGCTGTAGGAATTGGCGCTGCCCTCTTTGTCGTCATCGGGATGATCAACATTCCGACCCCTGTTCCAAATACAAGCATCCAGCTTCAGTATGCGGTACAAGCGCTACTTTCTATTATTTTTGGACCGATTATCGGTTTGCTTGTCGGGTTGATTGGTCATGCAATCAAGGACTCTCTTGCTGGTTACGGTCTGTGGTGGACTTGGATTATCGCTAGTGGGCTCTTTGGTCTAGCTGTGGGGCTATTTAGAAAGTACGTTCGCGTGATCAATGGTGTCTTTGACTGGAAAGATATTCTTATTTTTAACCTCATTCAACTACTTGCAAATGCCCTTGTTTGGGGTGTCTTGGCACCACTTGGAGATGTTGTGATTTATCAAGAAGCTGCAGAAAAAGTATTTGCCCAAGGAATTGTTGCGGGAATTGCTAATGGTGTATCTGTAGCTATTGCAGGAACTCTTCTCTTGCTTGCCTATGCAGGAACTCAAACTCGTGCAGGAAGTTTGAAAAAGGACTAAAATGATGGAGAAGGCTGGGCAACCAGTCTTTTTCGATGTTTATAGATTAGTTAGGCAAGTAAGCTAGGATAGGAATCTTTTTGGCGCTAAGTTTTTAATAGAAGAGTCTGCAAGAAGGGGTAGATTTATGATAAAATAGAAGTCTAATACTCTGCGAAAATTAAATTCAAACCGCGTCAGCTCTATCTGCAACAGTGTTTTGAGCAACCTACGGCTAGCTTCCTGGTTTGCTCTTTGATTTTCATTGAGTAGAAGAAGCGAATGAAGAGAGTAAGATGAAAGAAGCTATAATTGAGTGGAAGGATTTCTCTTTCCAGTATGAAACACAACAAGAACCGACCTTGCAAGGGATAGACTTGACCATTTACAAGGGAGAGAAAGTCTTAATTGTTGGACCATCTGGATCAGGTAAATCTACCTTGGGTCAGTGTTTGAATGGGATTATTCCCAATATTTACAAGGGTCAGACATATGGAGAATTTTTGATAAAGGGTCAAACAGCCTTTGATATGAGCATCTATGATAAGTCTCATCTGGTTAGCACAGTTTTGCAGGATACAGATGGGCAGTTTATCGGCTTATCTGTGGCAGAGGACTTGGCTTTTGCTCTAGAAAATGATGTAACAAGTCTAGAAGAGATGAAAAGTCGTGTTCATAAATGGGCTGAAAAGCTGGACCTTCTCCCTTTACTAGCTCAGCGTCCTCAAGACTTGTCTGGTGGACAAAAGCAGCGAGTTAGTCTAGCCGGTGTCTTGATTGATGAAAGTCCGATTCTCTTGTTTGATGAGCCACTCGCCAATCTGGATCCCAAGTCAGGTCAGGATATTATTGAATTGATTGATCAGATTCATAAGGAGGAGGGGACGACGACCCTTATTATCGAGCACCGTTTGGAAGATGTTCTGCATCGACCTGTGGATCGGATTGTCTTGATAAACGATGGCCGTATCCTCTTTAATGGAAGTCCTGATCAGTTATTGGCGACTGATTTGTTGACCCAAAATGGAATTCGCGAACCCCTTTATCTCACCACTCTCCGTCAATTGGGTGTGGATTTAGCCAAGGAAGAACAGTTAGCAGATCTGGATAACTTGTCTATCTCAAAAGGTCAGGTTCAGTTGCAGAATGAACTGGCAAAAGAGATGCCAGATTTGCAGTCACTTTTTAGACTAGAGGAGGTTTCTTTTTCTTATGATGATAGACCGATTTTAAAATCCCTACATTTGGATATTAAAAAGGGTGAAAAGATTGCCATTGTCGGGAAAAATGGAGCAGGGAAGTCAACTCTAGCCAAGGCCTTAAGTAGCTTTATTCAGACGGAAGGTCGCTATCTTTGGGAAGGGCAGGATATAAAAGGAGATTCTGTTGCAGAGCGGGCGGAACGAGTAGGCTATGTGCTGCAAAATCCTAATCAAATGATTTCAACTAACATGATTTTTGATGAGGTGGCTCTGGGACTTCGTTTGCGAGGTGTGGATGAGAAGGAAATTGAAACGAGAGTCTATGAAACCTTGAAAATCTGTGGACTTTATGAATTCCGTAATTGGCCTATTTCTGCCCTGTCATTTGGTCAGAAAAAACGTGTCACCATTGCTGCAATTTTGGTCTTAGGAGCTGAAATTATTCTCCTAGATGAACCAACTGCAGGTCAAGATCAGAAGAACTATACTGAGATTATGGAATTTCTCGAAGAGTTACATCAAAAAGGGCATACCATTGTCATGATTACCCATGATATGCAATTGATGCTGGATTATTCAGACCGAGTCCTTGTCATGGTGGATGGAGAATTGATTGCCGATACTGTTCCAGCCAGTCTGTTGAGCGATCCTGAGCTGTTAGTAAAAGCCAATCTAAAAGAAACCTCCATCTTTAACTTGGCTAAGAAACTAGATGTGGATCCACTGGATTTAACGGCATTTTACAAAGAAAGGAGAGAGGGATGCAAGCTAAATTAATCGGTTACCAGCATAGAGATACTGTGATTCATCGCTTGTCAGGAGCTGGGAAACTTCTCTTTTTCATTCTGGTATCATTGGCGGCCATGATTAGCTATGATACCAGACTGCTTGTTCTGATTGCTATCTTTTCAGTCTTTCTCCTCTATTTATCAGAAATTCGCTTTAAAGATGTTTCCTTTGTAGCCGTTTTTGCGACGGTATTTGCCGTTTTAAACGTTTTGATGGTCTATCTCTTTTCTCCCGAGTATGGGGTTGGACTTTATGGAGAGAGAAGTGTGATTTGGCAGGGAATCGGTGTCTACACTCTAACCAGCCAGGAGCTCTTTTATCTGCTAAATTTGGCCATTAAGTATCTTTGCACCATTCCTCTGGCTATTATCTTTTTGATGACAACCCATCCTAGTCAGTTTGCTTCCAGTTTAAATCAAATTGGTGTGCCCTATAAGATTGCTTATTCTGTCAGCCTGACCTTGCGCTATATTCCAGATTTGCAGGAAGAATTCTTTACTATCAAGATGTCTCAGGAGGCGCGTGGGATGGAATTATCCAAGAAAGCTTCTCTTATGAAACGAATCAAAGGCAATCTGCTCATTATTACGCCCTTGATTTTTAGCTCGCTAGAACGCATTGATACCATTGCGACTGCCATGGAGCTTCGCCGCTTTGGGAAAGAGAAAAAACGCACATGGTATAGTTATCAGGCCTTGAAAAAAGGAGACTATATTACCTTGCTCTTGGCAACCTTGTTTTTAGTAGTTAGTTTACTACTTATCTTGCAGAATCAGGGACGATTTTACAACCCTTGGAAATAGCTTGAAAAAATTGAAAAAATTGAAAAAATCAAGTCATTTCTATTGACAATGATTCTGAAAGTGTTATACTAAGAAAGTAGTTTCGCTGATTTACTTCAAACCTGTTGTGAGGTAAGTTAACGATGCCTTAACCACGCTGTTTGCTGAGCTTGACTCCGGGCAGTGTGGCTATTTTTTTGCAATGGTGAAAGGAAGCAAGTCATGACAAATCACATTGTATTATTTGAACCTCAAATTCCACAAAATACGGGCAATATCGCGCGTACTTGCGCTGCGACCAATTCTCCCCTCCACATCATCAAGCCTATGGGCTTTCCTATTGATGACCGCAAGATGAAGCGGGCTGGATTGGATTACTGGGATAAGCTAGAGATTTATTTTTACGAGAGTTTGGAAGATTTCATGTCTCAGATGAAGGGAAAACTTTATCTGATTTCGAAATTCGCGGAAAAAGTCTATTCTGAGGTGGATTTATCGACTGACGAGGACCATTATTTTCTCTTTGGACGTGAAGACAAGGGCTTACCTGAAGATTTTATGCGAGAACATCCTGAGAAGGCTCTCCGTATTCCCATGAATGATGAACATGTCCGCAGTCTCAATGTGTCTAATACCGTCTGCATGATTGTCTATGAGGCTCTTCGCCAGCAGAACTTTGCAGGTCTTGAGCTCGTCCATACCTATGAAGTGGATAAATTGAAATAAAAAATGAAAATGAACAAAATGCTTGCGCTTGCAAGCGTTTTTTGTTATGATAAAAGAGTCTTCAGGGCAGGGTGTGATTCCCGACCGGCGGTGACTTTAACTAGGAAATGATCTTTTCCTTTTATACTTTGTTGACAAGCTTTGCCTAACCAGAAGTTATGCCTACAGCTTGTCGCCTAGTCTAAAAGAAAAATCTCTATTTCCTTCTCTTTAAAGAAGTCCGCGAGCGCAAGCTGATGTGGTGAGATTCCACAACCGACAGTATAGTCTGGATGGGAGAAGACGAAAGAATAGCTTTGTCTGTTTTGATAGATTTATAGCCGGATTGTAACCACTTGCTTTGTTTTTCTTTAATAGAGTAAGAGGGAACTTTTGGGATATAAAAAGTGAGAATAGATAGAGGAATCCTTTCCAACTTCTTCTGATTTTATAGAAAATTGGAGGAACCTGTTATGACAAACACACGTCGACTTTCGACCATTGCAATTTTATCAGCCATCTCATTTGTGCTGATGTACTTTGACTTTCCGCTTTTACCAGCGGCATCTTTCCTCAAGATCGAATTTAGTATCTTGCCAGTCCTTGTGGGTCTGGTGGTCATGGATTTGCCTGCTGCTCTAGGAGTGCTCTTGCTTCGCTCACTATTGAAATTGCTTCTTAACAGCCAAGGAGTGAATACTTACATTGGTTTGCCGATGAATATCGTAGCTTTGGGAGTTTTTGTCATCGTATTTGCTTTGATTTGGAAAAAGGAACGGACAACCCTTCGTTTCCTACTAGGCTCTCTAGCTGGAACTGTTGGTTTAACCTTGGCCATGTTGGTTCTCAACTATGTTTATGCTGTTCCTTTGTACACTAAGTTTGCTAACTTTGATATTGGAAAAATTTTGGGACTTTCCAACTACCTAATGACCATGGTATTACCTTTTAACTTGATTGAGGGTGTAATCTTTTCCGTTTCATTCTGGTTGTTGTACGTCCTTTTGAAACCAACCTTAAAACACTATGAAAGATAAACAAACATTTTTAATGAAGGGCAGTTTTGCCCTTTTACTTTTCGTTATTCTTGGCTATATGGTCAAATTTTACCCTGAAATGTTGGTCAATTTTGACCAATCGATTCAGACTGCCATTCGAGGAGACTTACCAGATTATTTGACTATTCTTTTTCGATCCCTCACACGTCTGATTGATATCCCAGTGATTATCACTTGGGTTGTCATTACAGCTTTTGTCTTTTATCGTAAGCGATGGAAGATAGAAAGTTTCTTCATGCTGGGAAATCTGGCTTTGGCAGGTCTTTTAATCGTGACCTTTAAAAATATCTACCAGCGCCCACGACCAGCTATCTTACATCTGGTGGAAGAGAAGGGATTTTCCTTCCCAAGTGGGCATTCTCTGGCTGTAACTTTGATGGTAGGTACTCTGATTGTCATTCTCAGTCAACGAATTAAAAATCCAGTCTGGAGAAAAATCGTACAAATCGTCCTTGGCCTCTACCTAGTCAGTGTGCTGGTATCAAGAGTCTATCTGGGAGTTCATTACCCATCAGACGTCCTTGCCAGTCTCTGTCTGGGCTTGGGAGTCCTGTTTATCGAGTTTCCCTTCTATGACAAGCTCCGCTTCCAATGGCGATTTAAAGGCAAGCAGAAGTGATGGAAAAGATAAAAAATTGTACAAATACAAATAGAACCATATAAAATATATACTTGAAACATGTTTTGGTGTTTGATATATTTTAATAAATAAAGCAAGGAGGAAGAAAGTGTGGGTATGTTATTAGCGACACGCTTAAAAAATAAAAGAAAGGAATTAAAATTATCTCAAAAAGAATTAGCTGAGGGGATTTGTGAGCAAGGGCAGATTAGCCGTATGGAGCAAGGTAAATACTCACCTGGGTCAGAATTACTCTTTCAACTATCTAAGCGATTGAAGGTGAGCATGGATTATTTCTTTGAAGATACTGAGGTTTCTAGTTTAGAAAATATTGATAAGTTTAAAGAATTATCTAAGAAATTTTTGGATGAGAGGGAATATGAATCTCTCCATTACATCTATGAACTGGAAAAATCTAAACGTGCTCGTCTATCTGCTAAAGACCAGATTTATTTGGACTGGATTGATACATTAGTTCAATTCTGTTATTTAAATCATCAAACAGGGGCAGTTGCGAAACTGGAAAAAATACTGTTATCTCTGAAAAAATCTGATTTTTACTATCTACAACTGGGAAATACCTTGGCTAATTTTTATTTTGATATGGGGCAGGAAGACACATATCAGGAACTCTATCAACTTTTAAAAGAGAACCTCCAGTCACTATCTGTTCATCATTTGGAACAGTTAGAATTGATGATTAAATTCCGATATAACTATTGTAGATATTTGTGGTTGAATGAACGAACATCTGAAGCTATAGAAGAAATTACAGAAACGATAGCTATTTGTAAAAGATATAATAGTAGTTATCGATTAGCAGATTTGTATTGTTTATTGGGAAATATAAGCGAGAGCTTTGCTGAAAGGGATAGGATACTAGGTTTTTATCAAGTATCTTATCAGCTTTACAAGCACGAAGAGAACCAGAGAATGATGCTAGAAATTGAGAAGGAAATGAAATTATTGGAAAGTGAAGATTAAGAAAAAGATTTGTATTTTTAGATAACTTAAATTCATATTTCAAAAAAAATAAGAAAATACCATAAAAATTATTGACAAACCAAAATTGATGTGTTAGAATATCATCAATAGTTTTTGATTTTGGTATTGGAGCTTTGGGGATATATTGGGCGTTGTTAGGATTTCAATTTCCTTTTGAGCTGAAGAAGGAGGCAATCCAATGAATACTTTTCTGACCAATAAAAATTACCGGATGTTGCTAATTAATCAATGGGTTTCGTCATTTGGTGATACGCTGTTTTATATTTCCTTTATTTCTTATGTATCGGGATATAAATTTGCTTCATTAGCTGTTCTTTGTATAACAGTTTCGGAGACTTTGCCGCAGATTTCTCAGTTGTTCACAGGCGTTATTGCCGATTTTCAAAAAAATCGTGTTGCAAAATATATTGCTATATTGGCAAGTAAGTTTCTGCTTTATACTCTATTGACACTGTTTGTAACGGATAAGAACTTTTCTATGGGGATGGTTTTTCTTATTTGTGGCATCAATCTTTTATCAGATACCATGAGTTATTTTGCAGGTGCTATGATTTCTCCTTTGTATGTGAGGATTATAGGAGATGATATGACAGATGCTATGGGGTTTAGACAGGCAACTGCTGGTGTAGTTAATATTCTTAGCAACCTTACAGGTGGAGTTTTGATTGGGGTCATCAGTCTTCAGATGTTTGTGGGTTTGAATGCTTTGACCTTTCTTTTTGCACTGTTGGGTGTGGTGTTTATTCGTACTTCTTTGAGAGATATTGAGGGACAGATGGAGGTTAGTAAAAGATTAACCGCAAAATCTTTTGGAGAGCATTTCCTCTATTCTATGAAGATATTGTCAAGTTTTCCAACCATCATCAAATTAATATTCATTGCAGCTATGAACCAAGTGATTTTAAGCATTATTACCCCTTTAACGACCTTGATGTTGATTCATCATCCATTTATCTTCTTTGACACTGGGAAATCCATTGCAGCATTGTCAGTGGTTATTTTTTCAGGAACGATTGTGGGAAGTTTTTTGAGTGGAGGTATCCTAAAAAATATTCCCATAAAAATGATTGTCTACTTTGAAGAAATTATGCATCTCTGTATTCTCTTTTCTTGGTTGACCAATCATTTCCTCCTTTTATTGGTAGTTGTCTTCTTATGCGCAGTTGCAGTAGGAATGATGGGGCCTCGGATTTTCAACCTTGTATTCTCGATGGTTCCAGAAGAAGTCATGGGAACCATCCAGTCAGTGCTTGGAGTATTCAATGTTGTTGTACCAGGAATTCTTAGCATGCTCATCGTTGCCTTAGCGAGTGCTACAAACATAAAAATCACAGTGCTTCCACTTTTTATTTTTGTATTGACTGCCTTAGCAATTGTGAAAGCAATGAAAATAGAGTAATAGTAGTATGAACTACTGTCTCTTTTTGGGTGGGAGTTCATTATCCATCAGACGTTCTTGCCAGTCTCTGTGTGGGCTTGGGAGTCTTGTTTATCGAGTTTCCCTTCTATGACAAGCTGCGCTTCCAATGGCGATTTAAAGGCAAGCAGAAGTGAGTATCGAATTCCCTTGAGGAGAAAGAAATGAAAGTCAATATAGCATATCTTCATCCGACTCAACTATACTTATTAGAAAAATGGACCATTCTGTATTATCCCATTACGCTGATTTAAGTTGGAGGAGCTCTTCCCATGCAACATTAGAGCTTATAAAGAGTCCGATCAATACCGTCCAGCTAGAAATTAGGAGGAATCAGCAAGTGATTCCCCTGTCCCTCATAGAGTGATTATAAAACCATACGATAAATGTACCTCCTTAATTAATAAAATCAGACTTTACATGTTTAGAGAGATGACTGTTCCCAAGAGATACCATAATTTCTACCGTAAGCAATATTATATTTCTATCTATTTTAGTCACCACCTAAAACTATGATTTTGCAAGAAAGGTTATGGAATTCTCAAGCAATATGGCTAAAATTAGATAGATATACAAAAGGAAAGATAGAAGCTTTCATATGTATGGTATATCAACACGAGAGCATAGTAATTGCGTAAAATATATTTTTTTGCTATACTAATCAATATTTATTTGCAAAAGGAATGAGTTAAGATAAGCAATAATAATTTTAAATACTTACTTTGCAATCAAATTTTTAACTTGATTGCAAATATTTTTTTCAGTGTAACAATCATCTCAAAGGTTTATTCACAAAGTAATTCTATCAGTGAATCAACATTTGTTTTGATAATAGGAACTATTTCAGCAGTTATAGGAGGTTTGATTGGACCTATTTTTTTAGACAAAATTTCACATAAAAATGTATTGTCGTTTACTAATCTGATTGGTGGGCTAGTTACTCTGTCTTATACCATTATCAGTTCATTTAATGATAGTATTATAATAACCTATTCCACAGTCTTTTTAATAAGCATCACCAATAGTTTTTATACTCCTGCACGTCTAGCTATTGTTCCTAGTATAGTTGATAATGATGCGATAGTAAAAGCAAACGGTCTCACCCTAAGCATTCGTCAATCCGTTCAAACAGCAGGCTGGGCACTTGCAATTCCATTGTCTACGTTACTAGGTTTGCAATATTCATTATATTGTATATCTTTGTGTTTCTTGCTCTCCTCAGTTCTAAGTTTTTATATTCACGTTGAAAAGAATCAACATAAACCAAACTCTTCCAAAAGTTCATATGTATATCAAATTTTTGAAGGTCTCATACCTATAAGGGATAATCCTGTCATCAGGGATATAACTATTATGGATATTATTGAAAATTTTGCAAATGTGATTTGGACATCTTCATACCTCCTAGCATTTACAACCACTATCCTTTTAACAAGTGAAACTTGGTGGGGATACCAGGGTTCAGCATACTTCTTAGGGATTATAGTTGGAGGAGGGGTAATAACAAAATACTCTCATAAACTTCAACATTTTCCAGGAAAATTTTTGTTTATATCATCACTTCTTGTTACACTACTCACACTATTTTACACTGTTAATAGAAGCCCTATCATAACAATTATTATTTCTTTTCTAGTCGGCCCCCCTGCACAAATTAGAAATATAATTCAAGAATCAATTATTCAAGAAAAAGTTGATCCTAGTATATTGGCAAGAGCTTTTGCTGCCAGAAGTGTTTTAATGCAACTAATGTATGCTGTAGCGCTAGTTTCATTTAGTTATCTAGCAGACTTAATTGGAATTTTGCCAGTATACTTTATTTCAGTTATCATTTATTTTGCAATTTCATTTATTCCTGTAATATCGTCAGCATTAAAAAAAACACTGTGAAATTATGTATTTTTATGGAGATATAAGACTTCATATATCGTTTTGAGTAGTTTATGAGTACAAGCTATGATAGTTTCCATCTTACTGCCTCCTATTCCATTAGATTAGACTTCCTGCGAAACAAAATATGGTAGAATAGTTCTATGAATTATGAAGCAAGTAAACAACTAACTGATGCACGATTTAAGCTCCTGGTTGGTGTTCAGCGCACGACTTTTGAAGAGATGTTAGCTGTATTGAAAACAGCTTATCAAGGTAAACACGCAAAGGGGGACGAAAACCTAAACTAAGCCTAGAATACCTTCTTATGGCGACTTCAATATGTGCGAGAATATCGAACTTATGAACAAATTGCGGCTGATTTTGGTATCCACGAAAGCAACTTAACCCATCGGAGTCAATGGGTTGAAGTAACTCTTGTTCAAAGTGGTGTTACGATTTCAAGAACTCCTCTCAGTTCTGAGGACACGGTAATGATTGATGCGACGGAAGTAAAAATCAATCGTTCTAAAAAAACAATTAGAGAATGATTCTGGTAAAAAGAAATGCCACGCTATGAAGGCTTAAGCGATTGTCACAAGTCAAGGGAGAATTGTTTCTTTGGAGCTCGCTGTGAACTATTGTCATGATATGAAGTTGTTCAAAATGAGTCGCAGAAATATCGGACAAGCTGGTAAAATCTTGGCTGACAGTGCTTATCAAGGGCTCATGAAGCTATATCCTCAAGCGCAAACTCCGAGGAAATCCAGCAAACTCAAGCTGCTAACAGCTGAAGATAAAGCCTGTAACCATGCGCTATCTAAGGAGAGAATCAAGGTTGAGA
>NZ_VMMV01000005.1:0-29842 GCF_013277375.1 Streptococcus sp. 3613 | reverse complement strand
AGCTGATACAGATGGCGATGGCTTGACTGATAAGGAAGAAGTAGAGAAAGGAACAGACCCTACTAAAGCTGATACAGATGGCGATGGCTTGACTGATAAGGAAGAAGTAGAGAAAGGAACAGACCCTACTAAAGCTGATACAGATGGCGATGGCTTCACAGATAAAGAAGAAGTAGAAAAAGGAACAAATCCGAAAGATCCAAACTCGAAACCAGAATCTAAACCAGTAGGTGCATCAACTAAGGATTCAGATAGTGTTAAAGATCCATCAGTAACATCGGTTAAAGATCCAAGCAACTTGACTGATGCAGAAAGAGCTAAGGTAGCCGAAGAAGTTAAGAAATCTAACCCAACTGCAACAGATGTTAAAGTAGGTAAAGATGGAACAATAACTGTAACCTTCCCAGATGGCTCAACAGCAATAATTCCAGCAGCTAAAGCAGTTGAGAAAGCTAAAGATGCAGATAGTGTTAAGGATCCGTCAGCAACACCAGTTAAAGATCCAAGCAACTTGACTGACGCAGAAAAAGCTAAGGTAGCCGAAGAAGTTAAGAAATCTAACCCAACTGCGAAAGATATTAAGGTAAACAAAGACGGATCAGTAGTTGTAACCTTTGAAGATGGTACTACATCTGTTATTCCAGCAGATAAGACAGTCAAGAAATCAGATAGTTCAGTAGCAGTTAATCCAGCTACCAACCAAGATTCACCTGCTCAAGCACCAGCTGAGAAAGCAGGAGCGAAAGAATTGCCAAATACTGGTACAGAACAATCTAGCGCTTCACTTGCTCTAGCACTTCTTGCAGCAGCAACAGGGGGACTCCTTATCGCGAAAAAGCGCAAGGAAGAAGAGTAAGAAATTACTTTGATAAAATAATTCATAGGATAAACATTCTGTAAATTTAACGAAAATAGATTGGAACACTATGTTCTAGTCGCCCCCAAAAGGATAGCATCTCCGAGAGGAGATGTTATCCTTTTTTTACTAGTGAATCAAATGATATAGTGGATTGAATTTATAATAGTACGGTAAGCGCGTCATAACAAGGTATCTATCATTCATGGAGTTCCTCCTGTATACTATTCGTAAAGTAAAACTATTGGAAGATATTTTAATGCCACAACCTATTGTTCCTGTAGAGATTCCACAATCTCGAAATGATAGAAGAGCTTTTGGATAAGGTGTTGCTCTATGACAATTCATCTATCTAGCCTAGGGCAGGTCTATCTCGTGTGTGGGAAAACGGATATGAGGCAAGGCATTGATTCACTGGCTTATCTCATTAAAACCCACTTTGAATTAAATCCCTTTTCAGGTCAAGTCTTTCTCTTTTGTGGTGGACGTAAAGACCGCTTTAAATCCCTTTACTGGGATGGTCAAGGATTTTGGCTACTATATAAACGCTTTGAGAGCGGCAGACTGACTTGGCCCAGTACAGAAAAGGATATCAAAGCTCTCACGCCTGAACAAGTAGACTGGCTTATGAAGGGCTTTTCTATCACTCCCAAAATAAATTCATCAGAAAGTCGTGATTTCTATTGAAAGACGGGCATCTGGTCCTTTCCAATAATCTAGCTGAACGCGCTATTAAATCATTGGTTATGGGACGGAGTAAAAGAGTCCAGTGGACTCTTTTAGCCTAAGAAAAACGTGGACTGATTTTGTGTTTGGATTATGACCTTGAACGACATGCTTTAAAAGTTAGTTGAACCGCCGTATGCCGAACGGCACGTACGGTGGTGTGAGAGGGGCTAGAGATTATCCCCTACTCGATATTTTTTTCGTATTTCATAAACATTTCATATTTGGGTTTTATAATAGTCTTACAAATATGGAGGTGACAAATGAATCCAATCCAAAGATCTTGGGCTTATGTCAGCAGAAAACGACTGAGAAGTTTTATTTTATTTCTGATTTTATTGGTCCTATTGGCTGGAATTTCAGCCTGTTTGACGCTGATGAAGTCCAACAAAACAGTTGAAACCAATCTTTACAAATCACTCAATACATCTTTTTCTATTAAGAAGATAGAAAATGGTCAGACTTTCAAGTTGTCGGACTTATCATCCGTGAGCCAGATTAAGGGACTGGAACATGTCTCTCCTGAACTCGAGACGGTCGCAAAACTAAAAGACAAGGAAGCAGTGAGTGGCGAGCAGAGCGTGGAGCGTGATGATTTGTCAGCTGCAGACAAAAACTTGGTCAGCTTAACGGCTCTTGAGGATTCATCCAAGGATGTGACCTTTACCAGTTCGGCCTTCAACCTAAAAGAAGGGCGACACCTTCAAAAAGGGGATTCCAAGAAAATCCTGATCCACGAAGAGTTGGCTAAGAAGAACGGTCTTTCGCTTCATGACAAGATTGGCTTGGATGCTGGACAGTCCGAATCTGGCAAAGGACAAACAGTAGAGTTTGAAATCGTCGGAATCTTCTCTGGTAAAAAACAGGAGAAATTCACAGGTTTGTCTTCCGACTTCAGTGAAAACCAGGTCTTTACAGACTATGAAAGTAGCCAGACACTTTTGGGCAATAGTGAAGCTCAAGTCAGTGCAGCTCGCTTCTATGTAGAAAATCCTAAGGAAATGGACGGACTCATGAAGCAGGTGGAAAACTTGGCCTTGGAAAGTCAAGGCTACCAAGTCGAGAAGGAAAACAAGGCTTTTGAACAAATCAAAGACTCAGTGGAAACCTTCCAAACCTTCCTGACCATCTTCCTTTATGGGATGTTGATAGCAGGAGCAGGAGCCTTAATTCTGGTTTTGTCTCTCTGGTTGAGAGAAAGGGTCTACGAAGTGGGAATTTTACTGGCACTTGGAAAAGGCAAGAGCTCAATCTTCCTACAATTCTGTTTAGAGGTAGTTTTGGTATCTCTCAGTGCTTTGCTTCCAGCATTTGTTGCAGGAAACGCAATAACATCTTACCTACTCCAAACCCTACTAGCAAGTGGAGATCAGGCAGCCCTACAAGACACGCTAGCTAAAGCAAGCAGTCTATCAACCAGCACCCTATCTTTTGCAGAATCCTATGTTTTTCTAGTTCTGCTTAGTTGCTTATCTGTAGCCCTTTGTTTCCTATTTTTATTTAGAAAATCGCCGAAAGAAATTTTATCATCTATTAGTTAAGAAGGAGAAATCATGACTTTATTACAATTACAAGACCTTACCTACCGTTATAAGAACACTGCTGAGGCAGTCCTATATCAGATCAATTATCATTTTGAACCTGGGAAATTTTACAGTATTATTGGGGAGTCAGGAGCGGGGAAATCCACTCTCTTGTCCCTACTTGCTGGTTTAGATAGTCCTGTTGAAGGTTCGATTCTTTTCCAAGGAGAGGATATTCGTAAGAAGGGGTATTCCTACCATCGTATGCACCATATTTCCCTGGTATTTCAAAATTATAACTTGATAGATTATCTTTCTCCACTGGAAAATATCCGCTTGGTCAACAAAAAGACAAGCAAGGATACACTGCTTGAGCTTGGTTTAGATGAAAATCAGATCAAGCGGAATGTTCTCCAGTTATCAGGTGGTCAACAGCAACGTGTTGCCATTGCTCGCAGTTTGGTCTCAGAAGCTCCAGTTATTCTAGCTGATGAGCCAACAGGAAATCTGGATCCTAAAACTGCTGGAGATATTGTCGAACTGCTCAAATCACTTGCCCAGAAAACAGGTAAATGTGTCATCGTCGTAACCCACAGCAAAGAAGTGGCACAAGCATCAGATATTACACTTGAGTTGAAAGATAAGAAACTGACTGAAACTCGAAATACTACGAAATAATACGAACTTTTTCTGTTCAAACTATAAAATAGAATAAAATCTAGAAAGGGAACCTATGTTACACAACGCATTTGCCTATGTTACAAGGAAGTTTTTCAAATCGATCGTCATCTTCCTGATTATTCTCCTCATGGCGAGCTTGAGTTTGGTCGGCTTGTCGATTAAGGGAGCTACTGCCAAAGCTTCTCAGGAGACCTTTAAAAATATCACCAACAGCTTCTCCATGCAAATCAATCGTCGCGTCAATCAAGGAACGCCACGTGGTGCTGGGAATATCAAGGGTGAAGACATCAAAAAAATCACCGAAAACAAGGCCATCGAGTCTTATGTCAAACGTATCAACGCTATCGGAGATTTGACTGGATATGACCTCATTGAAACGCCAGAAACCAAGAAGAATCTCACTGCTGATCGTGCCAAACGTTTTGGAAGTAGCTTGATGATCACTGGTGTCAATGACTCCTCTAAAGAAGACAAGTTTGTCTCTGGTTCTTATAAGCTGGTCGAAGGTGAGCACCTAACCAACGACGACAAGGATAAGATTCTCATGCATAAGGACTTGGCAGCCAAACACGGCTGGAAAGTTGGGGATAAGGTCAAACTAGACTCCAATATCTACGATGCCGATAATGAAAAAGGAGCCAGGGAAACAGTCCAAGTGACAATCAAGGGACTCTTTGATGGTCATAATAAGTCAGCAGTAACTTACTCACAAGAGCTTTACGAAAATACAGCCATCACAGACATCCATATTGCTGCTAAACTTTATGGATACACAGAAGACACAGCTATTTATGGGGACGCAACCTTCTTTGTAACAGCAGACAAGAACTTGGATGATGTTATGAAAGAGTTGAATGGCATCAGTGGTATCAACTGGAAGAGCTACACACTCGTTAAGAGTTCCTCTAACTACCCAGCTCTAGAGAAATCCATTTCTGGTATGTACAAGATGGCCAACCTCCTCTTCTGGGGTAGCTTGAGCTTCTCAGTCCTTCTCCTTGCACTCTTGCTTAGTCTTTGGATCAACGCCCGTCGTAAGGAAGTGGGCATTCTCCTCTCTATCGGTCTTAAGCAGGCAAGTATCTTGGGGCAATTCATCACCGAATCCATCTTGATTGCAATTCCTGCTCTTGTTTCTGCTTACTTCCTAGCCAGCTACACAGCTCGTGCCATCGGAAATACTGTCCTTGCCAATGTGACTTCAGGTGTTGCCAAGCAAGCCAGCAAGGCGGCTCAAGCCTCTAACCTTGGTGGTGGTGCAGAAGTAGATGGCTTTAGCAAGACCTTGTCGAGCCTAGATATTTCTATTCAGACTTCAGACTTTATCATCGTCTTTGTCCTAGCCTTGGTTCTAGTGGTTCTCGTTATGGCGCTTGCTTCAAGCAATCTCCTTAGAAAACAACCAAAAGAGCTTTTGCTGGATGGTGAATAATACTGATGCTAGACTGAAAAATGAGGCTAGCAACTGAAAGTTTTAAAATGATACATGAAGCAGAAAGCAGTGGTGAAAATCATTGCTTTCAGTTGCTTTCTTTGTACTTTAGTGTTAAATATGATATACTAAAGTTATGGAATTTATTAGAAAGGGGTTTCGCAACTTATATATGGAATTGTGTATAAAAATCTATAGATAAATCTGTAGAAGCCTATCCATATCGCAAACATAGGCTAGTAGACCTAGGCAGGGTCTACCTTGGAAAATATAGAATAGTGAGGAAAAATAAATATTATGAGACAAACAAATGTTAGAGGAAGCTTATCCCTCCGTGGTTTTAGAAAATTAAGAACGGGTGCAATTGTTGCGACAGGTGTGATTCTACTGGGGCTAGGCTTTTTAGCTCCAACTGTATCAGCCAGTGAACAAGATGGTGTTTGGGTAGCCAGAACAGTTGAGGAAGTGAAAGCTGATATTCTAAATATAGACAATTTATCACACTACACAATTAAGTGGGGAGATACATTGAGTGCTATTAGTGGGGCAACAGGGCTATCTGTTGATAGTTTGGTTGAGATAAATCGTATTGCAAATAGAGATTTGATTTTTGCTAATAATAAATTGTATTTTAGCGAAGAGGCTTTTCTAAAAGATGGAAATACAGAAGTAAAAAGACAGCGAGTGTCGATTGATAATTCTGGTAGTCGTCAAAGTTATGAAGTTGAAACAAAAACAGATACTGTAACTGGTGAACAAAGGACTACTGTTAAACAAACGACACCAGTAGCTGTGGAAATCCCAGCGGCGTCAGCAGAGAAAGCTGAAGAGTCAGTATTGCCGGCATCGAAATCAGAAACCTCAATCTCAGTTGCGCCAAAAGCCGAAACAAGATCAGAAACTTTACATGCTCCATCTGCAGATACTACAATTGAATCAGGGAACTCAACTGAATCAAGTCCAGTAGTAGACAAGGCCCTTTCAAATATAGGGACAACAAATCAACCTGTAGTTTCAAATCCAAGTTCTGAAGCGCCAGCACCGAAAGTGGAAGAGCCAATGGTATCAGAACCAAAATCGGAAGCACCAGCGACCCCAGCACCAAAAGTGGAAGAACCAGTGTCACCGGCGCCAAAAGCGGAAGAACCAGCAACACTGGCACCAGAAGTAGAAGAGCCAGCGACCCCAGCACCGAAAGCGGATGAGCCAACGGTATCAGAACCAAAAGCAGAAGCACCCGTATCTCCAGCACCGAAAGCAGAAGAGCCAATGGTATCAGAACCAAAATCAGAAGCACCAGCGACCCCGGCGCCGCAAGCGGAAGCACCAGCAGCGCCAGCACCAAAATCAGAAGCACCGGTAGCTACAAGACCAACCACGGAAGATCCAGTAATACCGAAAGGGGAAGTGCCGGCTGTACCACAAAAGGAGGTGCAGACTGTATTTAAATCGGAAGTGAGTCAAGCATCTGCTGGCAATGTTTTGGTGGGAATCAAAGGAGAATTTTTAACACCAGATCAACAAGCTATCTTAGATTCTCTTAATAAGATTCGTAAAGAGGCTTTTGAGGAGAAATTAGTAGATAAGTATGTTCCGATTAAGTGGTCAACACAACTGGAAAAAACGGCTCTTATGAGAGCTGCTGAGTCTTCTATTACGAATGCCCATGCTCGTCTCTCTGACAAAAATATTTGGACAGCTTTTCCGACTGGTACTAGAACATTTGGAGAAAACTTGGCGTGGAATTATAAAGGATTTGCAGAGGCGATTAAGCAATGGTACTCAGAAAAAGCCGATTATATTAAAAAATCAAAGGGTGAGACAGTTGCAGGTCAAACTGGTCATTATAAATCATTGATAAATCCTCTATATACTTATACAGGTCTTGGTGCATTTAATAACCCTCGTCATGAACATCACTGGATTACTGTTGCACAAATTTTAGGAGATAAGGTCGACTCGGAGGCTTTAGTTGGACAGTATGGGCCAGCAATTCAAGAAGCAGAGGTGACAGAATCTCAACTTTCCTCATTTAAAACAAAAGCTGATATTGTCGAAAACATATCTGATAGAAGAGACAAACAGTAAAGATGTTAATTCACAGGAAGCGTCTTCAGAAACAAGAGATGTAACATCGCACGGTAACGGAGCAACAGAGGAAGCAAAGACTGTAGAATCTACGGAAAGCACAGAGAAAAGCCAAGTAGAACCAGCTGAAAACACATCAGCTACGGATATGGCAGAAACAGGAAAAACATCTGTAGCTCCATCATCAGACTCAGAAAAAGTATTGACCACCACAGAAGAAACTGGAGAAGCGACTTCGTCTGATTCTAACTTAGTAAATTCACAAGAAAATAATTCTGAGACACAAGATGGAACAACAAATGCCACATCAGAAGAATCGTCAGAGTCAAAAGAAGCATCAGTTACCTCTGAAAGTGAGTCAACAGACACACAACCATCTGTAGAAGTAGGAACAGAAGAAACACTAGCTCCAAAAGACGCAGGAACAACAGTAGAAGCTGAAGAAGTTGTAACACCAGCTCCTCAAAAGGTCAAAGTCAATGTTTTTTATAACTTTGATAAAATGAAAGATATTGCAGGTTTTCTAGGAGATATCAATGGAACTCCTCTTGAAATCGCGGAAGGTTCAACAGATGATGAAGTAAAAGTGGCAGTCAAGAACCAAGTTGATGCTAAGAAAGAAGAGTTGGGCAAACGTGGCTATACTTTAAAAGAGGACTATGTCTATCAAGCTAATGGGAAAGATTATAACTACGTTGTAACATTTTCAAAAGCAGCTAAATAATTTTCATTCTATAGAGAGTGAAATGCAAGCAGAGAGAGCGATAGGCTCTCTTTGTTTTATCGAGTGGTCAGTTGCTTACAGACAAAAGGCCAGTAAGAGATTATAATAGAAAATAGAGTAGGTATTTATACTCTTCGAAAATCTCTTCAAACCACGTCAGCGTCGCCTTACCGTATGTATGGTTACTGACTTCGTCAGTTTCATCTACAACCTCAAAACCATGTTTTGAGCTGACTNNGTTTGCTTTTTGATTTTTATTGAGTATAAGAAAAATAAAAAATAGAGAGCAGTTAAAGTATGAAAATTTTAATTGTAGAAGATGAAGAGATGATCCGTGAGGGGGTCAGTGATTATTTGACGGATTGTGGCTATGAAACCCTTGAGGCTGCAGATGGGCAAGAAGCCTTAGAAAAATTTTCCAGCTATGAAGTAGCCTTGATTTTACTAGATATCCAGATGCCCAAGCTAAATGGTCTAGAAGTCCTAGCTGAGATTCGTAAAACCAGTCAGGTTCCTGTCTTGATGCTGACCGCCTTTCAGGATGAGGAATACAAGATGAGTGCCTTTGCTTCTCTGGCAGATGGCTATCTGGAAAAGCCCTTCTCCCTCTCCCTCTTAAAAGTGAGGGTGGATGCAATTTTCAAGAGATACTACGATACAGGACGAATCTTCTCTTATAAAGATGCCAGGGTGGATTTTGAGAGCTACAGTGCCAGTCTAGCAGGTCAAGAAGTGCTTATCAATGCCAAAGAGTTGGAAATTCTGGACTATCTGGTGAAAAATGAAGGCCGGGCCTTGACTCGGTCTCAGATAATCGATGCCGTCTGGAAAGCGACAGATGAGGTTCCCTTTGACCGTGTCATTGATGTTTATATCAAGGAATTGCGGAAAAAGCTAGACTTGGACTGCATCCTCACTGTGCGCAATGTTGGTTATAAATTGGAGCGAAAATGAGACGAACAGGTTTATTTACAAAGATATTTATCTATACCTTCTCGATATTTAGTGTTCTGGTTATCTGCCTTCATTTAGCTATTTATTTTCTATTTCCCTCGACTTATCTGAGTCATCGTCAGGAAACCATTGGCCAGAAAGCGACAGCTATTGCCAAGTCCCTAGAAGGAAAGGATAGGCAGAGCATCGAGCAAGTGTTAGAGCTGTATTCCCAGACTAGTGATATCAAGGGGGGCGTTAAGGGCGAGATGACAGAGGACAAGTTAGAAGTCAAGGACAGCATTCCTCTGGATACGGACCGTCAGACCACCTCTCTCTTTATTGAGGAGCGTGAGGTGACAACGCAAGATGGTAGCACCATGACTCTCCAGTTTCTGGTTTCTATGGATTTGCAAAAGGAAGCAGAGCAAATCAGTCTCCAATTTCTTCCCTATACCTTGCTGGCATCCTTTCTAATTTCCCTCTTGGTGGCCTACATCTATGCTCGGACCATTGTTGCCCCGATCTTGGAAATCAAACGGGTGACTCGTAGAATGATGGAACTGGATTCCCAAGTGCGATTGCGCGTGGATTCTAGGGATGAGATTGGTGATCTCAAGGAACAAATCAATAGCCTCTACCAGCATCTTTTGACTGTCATTGCAGACTTGCATGACAAGAATGAAGCCATTCTCCAGCTGGAGAAGATGAAGGTCGAATTCCTACGAGGGGCTTCTCATGAACTGAAAACACCGCTGGCTAGTTTGAAAATCCTGATCGAAAACATGAAAGAGAATATCGGTCGTTATAAGGATAGAGACCAGTATCTGGGAGTTGCCTTGGGGATTGTGGATGAACTCAATCACCATGTTCTGCAGATACTTTCCCTCTCTTCTGTGCAGGAGTTGCGAGATGATAGGGAAGAAATTGACCTCCTCCAGATGACACAAAGTCTGGTTAAGGATTATGCCTTGCTCGCCAAGGAAAGAGAGCTCCAGATTGACAATAGTTTGACCCATCAGCAGGCTTATCTAAACCCATCAGTTATGAAGTTGATTCTTTCTAATCTCATCAGCAATGCCATCAAGCACTCTGTTCCAGGTGGCTTGGTTGGCATTGGAGAAAGAGAAGGGGAACTCTTTATCGAGAATAGCTGTAGCTCAGAAGAACAAGAAAAACTAGCCCAGTCTTTTTCTGATAATGCTAGTCGCAAGCCCAAAGGGCCTGGGATGGGACTCTTTGTGGTCAAGAGTCTATTGGAACATGAAAAATTAGCTTATCATTTCGAGATGGAGGAGAATCGTTTAACCTTCTTCATAGCTTTTCCAAAAGTCGCCCAAGACTAGAGATAGAAAGGGTTTACATGGATGAAGCTAGAAGAAATTAAATCGAAACTACGAGAAAAACTAGATTTTTTTGTCAAAAAGTGATAAAATGAACAATGTAAATGGGGTGACCCATAAAAATATACAGGAGGCCTGATAAAATGGCAATCGTTTCAGCAGAAAAATTTGTCCAAGCAGCTCGTGACAACGGTTATGCAGTTGGTGGATTTAACACAAACAACCTTGAGTGGACTCAAGCTATCTTGCGCGCAGCAGAAGCTAAAAAAGCTCCAGTTTTGATCCAAACTTCAATGGGTGCTGCTAAATACATGGGTGGTTACAAAGTTGCTCGCAACTTGATCGCTAACCTTGTTGAATCAATGGGTATCACTGTACCAGTAGCTATCCACCTTGACCACGGCCACTACGAAGATGCACTTGAGTGTATCGAAGTTGGTTACACTTCAATCATGTTTGACGGTTCACACCTTCCAGTTGAAGAAAACCTTAAATTGGCTAAAGAAGTTGTTGAAAAAGCACACGCTAAAGGTATCTCAGTAGAAGCTGAAGTTGGTACTATCGGTGGTGAAGAAGACGGAATCATCGGTAAAGGTGAATTGGCTCCAATCGAAGACGCTAAAGCAATGGTTGAAACTGGTATCGACTTCTTGGCAGCTGGTATCGGTAACATCCACGGTCCTTACCCAGCAAACTGGGAAGGTCTTGACCTTGACCACTTGCAAAAATTGACAGAAGCTCTTCCAGGATTCCCAATCGTATTGCACGGTGGTTCAGGTATTCCTGATGAGCAAATCCAAGCAGCTATCAAACTTGGTGTTGCCAAAGTTAACGTTAACACAGAATGCCAAATCGCATTCGCTAACGCAACTCGTAAATTTGCTCGTGACTACGAAGCAAACGAAGCAGAATACGATAAGAAAAAACTCTTCGACCCACGTAAATTCTTGGCTGACGGTGTAAAAGCTATCCAAGCATCGGTTGAAGAACGTATCGACGTATTCGGTTCAGAAGGTAAAGCATAATCTAGCTGAATAATACAGATAAAACCTGCCTGTGAGGGTGGGTTTTTTGATTTCAAGCTACTCGTTTTAGTATAGTAAACTGAATCTAGACTAGCACAATGCTGCTTCTATAGCGTTTTGAAACTAGAACAGGACAATATAACTGCTAAAATATTTCTATAAATTCATTTGATTTTCCTAATCAATTTGTTCGTATCCTATTTCATTCCACTATAAAACATTCTTATCAATTGATTTGAATTCCAAAATTTCATCGCTCTGGTCTTATTTCATTTGGCTATAAAAAACTCTCCTGGGGAATCCCAGGAGAGTATGAGTACTTATTTGAACTTGAATCCTTCGTAAATAAGCTCTGCTTTTGGATTTTGTTTCTTAATCTGTTTGGCAAGTGTCTTCATCATAGAAAGGGGACCACACATATAGACGGTTGCATGTTCGGGCACTTCTTTTTGTTCAAAATTAAGATAGCCGTCTTTCGTACTGTCGATTAGATGGAGTTCAAAATTAGGATTTTTCTGAGCATAGTTACGGAGTAAATCTAGGTAGACTGCATTTTCATCTCCACGGAAGCTATAGTAGAAGTGAACCTGTTTATCTAAAATAGGATGTTCACGGATGTAAGAGATGAAGGGGGTGATCCCAATACCTCCAGCAATCCAAACCTGATTTTCTCGTCCTTCTTCTATGATCATGTGTCCGTAAGCTCTGTCTAGGGTTACTTTGCTGCCGGCTTGAAGATTATCATAGATATTATTGGTATGGTCGCCTGAATTTTTAACAGTAAAGTAAAGAGTTTGGCCATGACCTCCTGAGATAGAAAAGGGATGCGGAGCACTTTCAAAGCCTTCTTGGAAAATCTTTAGAAAGGCAAATTGTCCTGATTGATAGTTGAAAGGTCTGCTAAGATGGATTTGAATTTCTCTAGTATCGTGATTTAAGCGTTTGAGATGGGTAATTTTCCCTAGATAGGGGAAGGAAATCTTTTGATATAGAAAAATGATATAAAAACCAGCTAGTAAGCCTAAAAGGGCATAGCTACCAACAAGAAAACTTAGAAGATTAAATGTAAGGAGACGATTGCCCATTATCATGTAGATGTGAAAGAGTCCTAAAATATAGGCTAGGTAAACCAGGCGGTGAATCCATCGCCAAGCTTCGTATTGGATGTATTTGCCTAAATAGGCGACAAGGATGATGCTGGCAAAGATATAGATGGCAAGATTACCAAACTGAGCAGCTAAGCGAGAGCCCCACAAACCGCCCATACTAAAGTTATGAAAGATTAGTAGGATGATTGAGAGAAAGGCTGTGAATTTGTGGACGGTGTAGACCTTCTCCAAACCGTGAAACCAGCTTTCTAGTAGTGGGAGACGAGTGGCTAGGATAAAAGTCAGAGATAGGCTTGTTAAAGCTAGTCCTGGAATCATGAATTGGGGAGAAGTGTTCATCCAAGTCAAAAGAGTCAAGATAAAACTAGCTATGATAAAGAGTAGTCCTTTGATTGATTTCATAGAAAATTCCATTTCATTTAGATTTCGATTTGTTGTAAATGAATTTGTTACATTTTATCATAGAAAATGTATGGTGTCAAATCTAGGTGTGTAAATCTCTGTTCTTATAAAAAACTCTCCAATTGAACTGGAGAGTGGCTGTTTATACTCAATGAAAATCAAAGAGCAAACTAGGAAGCTAGCCCGCAGGCTGCTCAAAACACCGTTTTNNATGGTTTTGAGGTTGTAGATGAAACTGACGAAGTCAGCTCAAAACCATGTTTTGAGGTTGTAGATGAAACTGACGAAGTCAGTAACCATACATACGGCAAGGTGAAGCTGACGTGGTTTGAAGAGATTTTCGAAGAGTATTATTCTGCAGCTTGTTGCCAACGTTTTGCTAGCATATGAGATAGGCTAGAAATGGCTAGGTTAAAGCTGAAGTAGATGAGGGCAATCAGTATATAAAGACTGAAGACCTGCTCTGGTTCGAAATAACGGCTCATGAGAATTTGGCTGGCTCCAAAGAGTTCTTGTAGGGCGATAACAGAGTAGAGGAGACTGGTATCCTTAATCACGGTTACAAACTGAGAAATGATGGCTGGCAGCATTTTACGAATGGCTTGTGGGAGAATGATGTAGTAGAGGATTTGGGCTGAAGTGAAGCCTTGTGACATTCCTGCTTCGTACTGCCCCTTGGCTACGGCATTGAGACCGCCTCGGATAATCTCAGCTAAAGCCGCTGATGTAAAGAGTGTGAAGGCAGTGATTCCTGCTGGAGTGGATTTCATCTTGAAAATTAAAAAGATAGTAAAGATCCAGAGAAGGTTGGGAACGTTGCGCACAAATTCGATATAAATGCTGGAAATAATGCGCAAGACAGGATTTTCGCCATTTCTCATGACAGCTAGCACCGTACCGATAAGGGTAGAGAGGACGATGGCAATCAGAGAAATGTAGAGGGTCAAGCCAAATCCTTTAAAGATAAAGACTAGGTTATCTGGGGTCAAAACTTCTAAAATGGATTCCATAGTAACCTCCTAAAGTGAATAGGCTTTTTTATTAGCTTGTTCCATCTTGCGACCAAACTGGGCAACAGGGAAGCATAGAGAAAAGTAGAGAAGGGCAGCGCCTAGAAAGGCTGGAATGTAGTTTCCGTTAAGTGCTGACCAAGACTTGGTCACAAACATCAAGTCCACTCCAGAGATGATAGCGACTGTTGAGGTGTTCTTGATGAGGTTGACAATTTGGTTGGTCAAAGGAGGGAGAATGATGCGGTCGGCAACTTCACGGGCAAAGCCCATTTCATGGGTAACGACAATCATATTCATACCATCGTGGGCCAATTTTTGCATAACTGCTAGAACATCTCCGATAGTCTCAGGATCAAGAGCAGATGTTGGTTCATCAAAGAGAAGAAGCTCAGGATGCATAGCGAGTCCACGTGCAATGACAATCCGTTGCTTTTGTCCACCAGACAGCATGGCTGGATAAGAATCTTTTTTATCCCACATATTTACAAATTCCAGATATTTTTGAGCTGTTTTTTCAGCTTCTTTTTTATCAATTCCTAGAACTTTTATGGGTGCGAGTGTTACGTTTTCTAACACTGTTTTATGCGGATAGAGGTTAAAATGCTGGAAAACCATGCCGACTTCCTTACGAAGAGGCACCAAATCTTTCTGGCTGGCACCAGCAACTTGGTGGCCATTGACTAGAAGACTTCCCTTGTCAACAGCCTCCAAACCATTGATGGTGCGGATAAGAGTGGATTTTCCAGAACCAGATGGTCCGAGTAGGACAACGACTTGTCCTTTTTCAAAACGGAGATTGATGTCGCGGAGTGCGTGGTAGTCTCCGTAATATTTTTCGACGTGTTCAAATTCTACTAAAGCCATAAGGAGTCTCCTTTGCATTAGATTTTATAACATGATTCTGCACCAAAAGATTTGTCTTGTCAAATCATATCTGAAAAAATTCACTAAAATTTTATAAAAAAGCAATCTGGATAGAGAAAACGTCTAAATCATGTTATAATGAAGCAATAGAATTCTTAGAAAGAGTGGATGTCTTTTTGATAACACCTACTTATGAATGGCAGTTTGCCCCGCAGGTAGAAGATGCGGATTTTACAAAGATAGCCAAGAAGGCTGGACTGGGTCCTGAGGTGGCTCGGTTATTGTTTGAGAGAGGGATTCAGGACCAAGAAAGTCTGAAGAAGTTTTTAGAACCTTCCTTGGAGAATTTGCATGACCCTTATCTGCTCCATGATATGGACAAGGCAGTGGAACGGATTCGTCAGGCCATTGAAGAAGGGGAAAATATTCTCGTTTATGGAGACTACGATGCGGATGGCATGACTTCGGCTTCGATTGTGAAGGAAAGTTTGGAACAACTTGGTGCTGAGTGCCGAGTTTACCTGCCAAATCGTTTTACCGATGGCTATGGCCCTAATGCTAGTGTTTATAAATACTTTATCGAGCAAGAAGGGATTTCCTTGATTGTGACGGTGGACAATGGGGTTGGTGGTCATGAGGCTATTGCATTGGCTCAGTCTATGGGAGTAGATGTCATTGTGACTGACCACCATTCCATGCCTGAAACCCTACCAGATGCCTATGCCATCGTTCATCCTGAACATCCGGATGCGGACTATCCTTTCAAATATTTGGCTGGTTGTGGAGTTGCTTTCAAGTTGGCTTGTGCCCTGTTAGAAGAAGTACAAGTGGAATTGCTTGATTTGGTTGCTATTGGTACCATTGCTGATATGGTTAGTTTGACAGATGAGAACCGTATCTTGGTTCAGTATGGTCTGGAAATGTTGGGACATACTCAGCGCATTGGTTTACAAGAAATGCTGGATATGGCTGGGATTGCCGCCAACGAAGTAACAGAAGAAACGGTTGGTTTCCAGATTGCTCCTCGTTTGAATGCCTTGGGCCGCTTGGATGATCCCAATCCTGCTATTGATTTGCTGACTGGCTTTGACGATGAGGAAGCTCACGAGATTGCCCTCATGATTCATCAGAAAAACGAAGAGCGCAAGGAAATCGTCCAGTCTATCTATGAAGAAGCTAAGACCATGGTGGATCCTGAGAAGAAGGTTCAAGTCTTGGCCAAGGAAGGCTGGAATCCTGGGGTTCTAGGGATCGTGGCTGGTCGTTTGTTGGAAGAATTAGGGCAGACAGTCATCGTTCTCAATATAGAAGACGGTCGTGCCAAGGGCAGTGCTCGTAGTGTGGAAGCGGTCGATATTTTTGAGGCTCTGGATCCTCATCGAGACCTCTTCATCGCCTTTGGAGGTCATGCTGGCGCTGCAGGAATGACGCTGGAAGTTGAGAAACTTTCAGATTTATCTCAGATTTTAGAAGACTATGTCCGTGAAAAAGGCGCAGATGCTGGTGGCAAGAATAAGTTAAACCTAGATGAAGAACTGGATTTGGAGACACTTAGTTTGGAAACGGTCAAAAGTTTTGAACGTTTAGCTCCTTTTGGAATGGACAATCAGAAACCTGTCTTTTATATCAAGGATTTTCAGGTCGAAAGTGCCCGTACTATGGGGGCAGGCAATGCTCATCTCAAGTTGAAAATTTCCAAAGGTGAGGCGAGTTTTGAAGTGGTAGCATTTGGACAAGGTAGATGGGCAACAGAATTTGCTCAAACCAAGAATCTAGAGCTGGCAGTCAAATTGTCTGTCAACCAATGGAATGGCCAAACTGCCCTCCAATTGATGATGGTGGATGCGCGTGTAGAGGGTGTTCAACTTTTTAACATCCGTGGGAAGAATGCAGTCTTGCCAGAAGGAGTTCCAGTCTTGGATTTTGCTGGAGAATTACCGAGTCTAGTAAATAGTGAAGCTGTTGTCGTAAAAACCATTCCAGAGGATATTACTCAGCTGAAGACCATTTTTCAGAAACAGAATTTTTCCGCTGTCTATTTCAAAAATGATATTGACAAGGCCTACTATCTGACAGGCTATGGGACTAGAGAGCAGTTTGCCAAATTGTACAAGACTATCTACCAGTTTCCAGAGTTTGATATTCGCTACAAGCTCAAGGATTTGGCTGCTTATCTCAATATCCAACAAATCTTGCTGGTTAAGATGATTCAAGTCTTTAAAGAACTAGGCTTTGTGACGATCAAAGATGGGGTTATGACAGTCAATAAAGAAGCGCCAAAGAGAGAAATCGGAGAAAGTCAGATTTACCAAAATCTCAAACAAACCGTCAAAGACCAAGAAATGATGGCGCTGGGTACCGTGCAAGAAATTTATGACTTTTTAATGGAAAAAGAGTAGATCATAGGAAAGAGTTGGGAAACCAGCTCTTTTTTGAAAACAAATCTTCATTTTGAAAATCATCAAAAAAATGGTATAATGGTAGGAAAAGATTCGGCTAATACTCAATGAAAATCAGAGAGCAAACTAGGAAGCTAGTTGCAGGTTGCTCAAAGCACTGCTTTGAGGTTGTGGATAAAACTGACGAAGTCAGCTCAAAACACGGTTTTGAGGTTGTAGATGAAACTGACGAAGTCAGTAACCATACATACGGTAAGGCGAAGCTGACGTGGTTTGAAGAGATTTTCGAAGAGTATAAAAGTAATAGTGCTTTTAGAATAAGAGGGTAAGCAACCCTATAATCAAGATAAACAAAGCTTTCGGAGGAAAAATGAGTAATATCAGTTTAACAACACTTGGTGGTGTACGTGAAAACGGGAAAAATATGTATATCGCTGAAATCAATGGGTCTATTTTCGTTTTGGATGCAGGTCTAAAATATCCTGAAAATGAACAACTAGGGGTGGATGTGGTCATTCCCAATATGGACTACCTTTTTGAAAATAGCGACCGTATCGCTGGGGTCTTCTTGACTCACGGTCATGCGGATGCCATTGGTGCTCTGCCTTATCTCTTGGCTGAAGCCAAGGTACCTGTATTCGGCTCTGAGTTGACCATTGAGTTGGCAAAACTCTTTGTCAAGGGAAATGACACAGTTAAGAAATTCAATGATTTCCATGTTATCGATGAGGATACGGAGATTGATTTTGGAGGGACAGTGGTGTCCTTCTTCCGTACGACCCACTCTATCCCAGAGAGTCTGGGTGTTGTCTTGAAGACAGCTGAGGGTAGTATCGTTTATACAGGTGACTTCAAATTTGACCAGACAGCTAGTGAATCTTATGCGACAGACTTTGCTCGTTTGGCGGAAATCGGTCGTGACGGAGTTCTAGCTCTGCTCAGTGATTCAGCCAATGCGGACAGCAATATCCAAGTGGCTAGCGAAAGTGAAGTTGGGGATGAAATCACTCAAACCATTTCTGATTGGGAGGGACGTATCATCGTTGCAGCGGTAGCTAGCAACCTTTCTCGTATCCAGCAGGTGTTTGACGCTGCGGATGCAACAGGCCGCCGTGTGGTCTTGACAGGATTCGATATTGAAAATATCGTCCGTACTGCTATTCGCCTTAAGAAATTGTCTCTAGCTAACGAGAGTCTTTTGATTAAGCCAAAAGATATGTCTCGCTTTGAAGACCATGAGTTGATTATCCTTGAGACAGGTCGTATGGGTGAGCCAATCAACGGTCTTCGCAAGATGTCAATTGGTCGTCACCGTTATGTGGAAATCAAGGACGGTGACTTGGTCTATATCGTAACGACTCCATCTATCGCCAAAGAAGCGGTCATGGCGCGTGTGGAAAACATGATTTACCAAGCTGGCGGTGTTGTCAAATTGATCACCCAAAGCTTACGTGTGTCAGGACATGGAAATGCGCGTGATTTGCAGTTGATGATCAATCTCTTGCAACCCAAGTATCTCTTCCCGATTCAAGGGGAATACCGTGAGTTGGATGCCCATGCTAAGGCTGCTATGGCAGTTGGGATGTTGCCAGAACGCATTTTCATCCCTAAAAAGGGAACCAGCATGGCTTATGAGAATGGAGACTTTGTCCCAGCTGGTGCGGTTTCGGCAGGGGATGTCTTGATTGACGGAAATGCTATCGGTGATGTTGGTAATGTAGTCCTTCGTGACCGTAAGGTCTTGTCAGAGGACGGTATTTTCATCGTCGCAATCACCGTTAACCGTCGTGAGAAGAAAATTGTGGCCAAGTCCCGTGTTCACACGCGTGGATTTGTTTATCTCAAGAAGAGTCGCGATATTCTCCGTGAAAGTTCAGAATTGATTAACAAAACGGTAGAAGACTATCTGCAAGGAGATGACTTTGACTGGGCAGATCTTAAAGGCAAGGTTCGGGATAATCTGACCAAGTATCTCTTTGATCAAACTAAGCGTCGTCCAGCTATTCTACCAGTAGTCATGGAAGCAAAATAATCATTGAAATAAGTAAAGATAAAGTCTAGTTTCGGCTTTTTCTTATCGGAAAATAGAAGGAGAAAATCATGGCAGTAATGAAAATCGAGTATTACTCACAAGTTTTGGATATGGAGTGGGGAGTGAATGTCCTCTACCCTGATGCCAATCGAGTGGAAGAACCAGAGTGTGAAGATATTCCCGTCTTGTACCTCTTGCACGGGATGTCTGGCAATCATAATAGTTGGCTCAAGCGGACCAATGTAGAACGCTTGCTTCGAGCTACTAATCTCATTGTTGTTATGCCTAATACCAGCAACGGTTGGTACACCGATACCCAATATGGTTTTGACTACTACACGGCTCTAGCAGAGGAATTGCCACAGGTTTTGAAACGCTTCTTCCCTAATATGACCAGTAAGCGTGAAAAGACCTTTATCGCTGGTCTCTCCATGGGAGGCTACGGCTGTTTCAAATTGGCTCTTGCGACAAATCGTTTTTCTCATGCAGCTAGTTTTTCAGGTGCTCTCAGCTTTCAAGATTTTTCTCCTGAGAGCCAAAATCTGGGAAGTCCAGCCTACTGGAGAGGTGTTTTTGGAGAGATTAGAGACTGGACAACTAGTCCCTATTCTCTTGAAAGTCTGGCTAAAAAATCGGATAAAAATACCAAACTTTGGGCGTGGTGTGGCGAACAGGATTTCTTGTATGAAGCCAATAATCTAGCAGTGAAAAATCTCAAAAAATTAGGTTTTGATGTGACCTATAGCCATAGCGCTGGAACTCACGAGTGGTATTATTGGGAAAAACAATTGGAACGGTTTCTAGCAACCCTGCCAATCGATTTCAAATTAGAAGAGAGATTGAGTTAGTTTTTTATAAATGAACCACTATCTATAGTTATTCTTGGCTTCAAAACAATGATGGAAGTCTGTTTTCACTAGACTTTTCAAACGAAATTCAAACGAAAGTAGTAGAATAGTAATAAGATATTGGAGGAAAGAGAGTAGGAAATGTACCGTTATCAAATTGGCATTCCCACATTAGAATATGATCAGTTTGTCAAAGAACATGAATTAGCCAATGTATTACAAAGTAGTGCTTGGGAAGAAGTGAAGTCTGATTGGCAACATGAGAAGTTTGGTGTTTACAGGGAAGAAAAATTACTGGCGACAGCTAGTATTTTGATTAGAACTCTTCCGTTAGGCTATAAAATGTTTTACGTCCCAAGAGGACCTATATTGGATTATGGAGATACAGAACTCTTGAGTTTTGTCATTCAGTCCATTAAGTCTTATGCTCGTAGCAAGAGAGCTATTTTTGTGACTTTTGACCCAAGTATTTGCCTGTCTCAAAGTTTAATTAATCAGGAAAAAACAGAATTTCCTGAAAATCTGGCTATTATTGATAGTTTGCAACAAATGGGAGTAAGGTGGTCAGGAAAAACAGAGGAAATGGGAGACACCATTCAACCTCGTATTCAGGTGAAAATATACAAGGAAAATTTTGAAGAAGATAAACTTTCCAAGTCAACAAAACAGGCTATTCGAACAGCACGGAATAAGGGGGTAGAGATTCAATTTGGTGGAACTGAATTATTGGACTCTTTTTCCTTTTTGATGAAAAAAACCGAGAAGCGGAAAGAGATTCATTTGAGGAATGAAGCCTATTATAAAAAGTTGTTAGATAATTTTAAGGACAAGGCCTACATCACCTTGGCAACCTTGGATGTCTCTAAACGTTCGCAAGAATTAGAAGAACAGTTAGCGAAAAACAGAGCCTTGGAAGAGACCTTTACTGATTCGACTCGAACTTCAAAAGTAGAAGCGCAGAAGAAGGAAAAAGAACGTTTGTTAGAGGAATTGACTTTCCTGCAGGAATATATGGATGCAGGTCAAGCAAGAGTTCCCTTAGCGGCTACCTTGACTTTAGAATTCGGACAAACTTCTGTCAATCTATACGCAGGAATGGATGAAGATTTTAGACGTTATAAAGCTCCTATTTTGACCTGGTATGAGACAGCTCGATATTCCTTTGAACGTGGCATTTTATGGCAAAATTTAGGAGGCGTCGAGAATGCTTTAGATGGTGGACTCTATCGTTTTAAAGCTAATTTTAATCCAACGATCGAAGAATACTTGGGTGAATTTACAATTCCTACCCATCCTCTCTATCCTCTGTTAAGACTTGCTCTTGATTTCCGTAAAACATTAAGAAAAAAACATAGAAAGTAAGTATATGGCACTAACTACACTCACGAAAGAAGAGTTTCGTACTTATTCTGATCAGGTTTCTTCTCGTTCCTTTATGCAATCTGTTCAGATGGGGGACTTGTTAGAAAAAAGAGGGGCTCGAATTGTTTATCTTGCTTTGAAACAAGGAGGAGAGATTCAAGTTGCAGCTCTGGTTTATAGCTTGCCCATGCTGGGTGGTCTGCATATGGAGATCAATTCGGGGCCGATTTATACCCAACAAGATGCTCTTCCAGTTTTTTATGCGGAGTTAAAAGAATATGCCAAGCAAAATGGTGTATTAGAGCTGCTTGTAAAACCTTATGAAACTTATCAAACTTTTGATAGCCAAGGTAATCCAATAGATGCTGAGAAAAAAAGTGTCATTCAAGGTTTAACTGATTTAGGTTATCAATTTGATGGATTGACAAGAGGTTACCCAGGTGGAGAACCAGATTGGTTATACTATAAAGATTTAACTGAATTAACTGAAAAGAGTTTGCTTAAAAGTTTTAGCAAAAAGGGTAAACCCTTGGTGAAAAAGGCTGAAACCTTTGGCATTCGGTTGAAAAAGTTAAAACGTGAAGAACTATCGATTTTTAAGAATATCACAAAAGAAACCTCTGAACGTAGAGAATATAGTGATAAAAGTTTAGAATATTATGAGCATTTTTATGATACTTTTGGAGAACAAGCGGAGTTTCTCATAGCAAGCTTAAATTTTTCGGACTATATGAGCAAATTGCAAGGTGAACAAAGTAAACTAGAAGAAAACTTGAACAAGTTGCGACTTGATTTGAGTAAAAATCCTCATTCTGAGAAAAAACAAAATCAACTGAGAGAATATTCTAGTCAATTTGAAACGTTTGAAGTTCGAAAAGCAGAAGCGCGAGACTTGATTGAAAAATATGGAGAAGAAGATATTGTTTTAGCTGGGAGTTTATTTGTTTATATGCCTCAGGAAACGACTTATCTCTTTAGTGGTTCCTACACTGAGTTTAATAAGTTCTATGCCCCTGCACTGCTTCAAAAATATGTTATGTTGGAAAGCATAAAACGTGGAATACCTAAATACAATTTCCTAGGCATTCAAGGGATTTTTGATGGAAGTGATGGTGTTTTGCGTTTTAAACAGAATTTTAATGGCTATATTGTACGCAAAGCAGGTACTTTCCGTTACCATCCATCACCTTTAAAATGCAAAGCTATCCAGTTGCTCAAAAAAATAGTAGGACGTTAAGATGAAAAAGCCAGTATTTAGCTTTCTTTCAGCTTGTTTTAGTAAAATACTCTTTATTTGCTAGAAAAGTGGAGAGACATGCGCTGGCTTTTTCGTTTGATAGGGGCTTTCTTTTCTTTTGTGTGGCGTTTGTTTTGGCGTCTGGTTTGGATAGTTGTGCTCTTATGTGTGCTTGCTTTCGGACTTCTCTGGTATCTGAACGGGGATTTTCAAGGAGCGCTAAAGCAAGCAGGACGGTCAGTAAAAATTGGTCAACAGAGTATTGACCAATGGGAGAAAACAGGGCAACTGCCTAAGTTAAGCCAGACAGATAGTTACCAGCATTCTGAAGGAAGGTGGCCACAGGCCTCTGCTCGTATTTACCTGGATCCGCAGATGGATTCACGCTTTCAAGAGGCTTATGTAGAAGCAATCCAGAACTGGAATCAAACTGGTGCTTTTAACTTTGAACTCGTGACTGAGTCTAGTAAGGCGGATATTACGGCTACGGAGATGAACGACGGAGGCACTCCTGTGGCAGGAGAGGCGGAAAGTCAAACTAATCTCTTAACAGGGCAATTCTTGTCCGTAACGGTGCGCTTGAATCATTATTATTTGTCCAATCCATACTATGGCTATTCCTATGAACGCCTTGTCCATACGGCAGAACATGAGTTAGGTTATGCGATTGGCTTGGACCATACAGATGAGAAGTCTGTCATGCAACCAGCAGGTTCTTTTTATGGTATCCAGGAAGAGGATGTTGAAAGACTTCGAAAATTATATGAGACCAATGAGTAGGGGACTATTTTTCCCTACTTTTTTGCTATAATGGAATTATGAACAACTTGATTAAATCAAAACTAGAGCTCTTGCCGACCAGCCCTGGTTGTTACATTCACAAGGATAAAAACGGCACCATTATCTATGTAGGAAAGGCTAAAAATCTGCGTAACCGCGTGCGGTCCTATTTCCGTGGAAGTCATGATACCAAAACAGAGGCTTTGGTGTCTGAAATTGTAGATTTTGAATTTATCGTTACGGAGTCTAATATTGAGGCACTTCTCCTAGAAATCAACCTGATTAAGGAAAATAAGCCTAAATACAATATCATGCTCAAGGATGACAAGTCCTATCCCTTCATCAAAATCACTAATGAGCGCTATCCACGCTTGATTATCACTCGTCAGGTCAAGAAGGACGGAGGTCTCTACTTTGGTCCCTATCCAGATGTGGGGGCGGCCAATGAAATCAAGCGACTACTGGATCGGATTTTCCCTTTTCGTAAGTGTACCAATCCACCGTCTAAGGTCTGTTTTTACTACCATATCGGCCAATGCATGAGCCACACCATCTGTAAGAAGGATGAGGACTATTTCAAGTCTATGGCTCAGGAGGTTTCTGATTTTCTGAAAGGCCAAGATGATAAAATCATTGATAACCTCAAGGGCAAAATGGCAGCGGCGGCTCAGACTATGGAGTTTGAACGTGCGGCGGAATACCGTGACCTGATTCAGGCTATTGGAACGCTTCGAACCAAGCAACGGGTCATGGCTAAGGATCTCCAAAATCGCGATGTCTTTGGCTACTATGTGGATAAGGGCTGGATGTGTGTGCAAGTTTTCTTTGTTCGTCAGGGCAAGCTCATCGAGCGCGATGTCAATCTATTCCCCTACTTCAATGATCCAGATGAGGATTTTTTGACCTATGTAGGACAATTCTATCAAGAAAAATCTCATCTAGTTCCCAATGAGGTACTGATTCCGCAGGATATTGACCAAGAAGCTGTCAAGGCTTTGGTGGATTCCAAGATTCTTAAGCCTCAACGTGGAGAGAAAAAGCAGCTGGTCAATTTAGCTATAAAAAATGCACGCGTTAGTCTGGAGCAGAAATTTAACCTGCTAGAAAAATCAGTCGAAAAGACCCAAGGAGCTATTGAAAATCTAGGACGTTTGCTCCAAATTCCGACTCCAGTTCGCATCGAGTCCTTCGATAATTCCAACATCATGGGGACTAGTCCTGTTTCAGCTATGGTGGTCTTTGTCAACGGCAAACCAAGTAAAAAAGATTATCGTAAGTATAAAATCAAGACTGTCGTTGGACCAGACGACTATGCCAGTATGCGTGAGGTTATTCGCAGACGTTATGGTCGAGTACAACGAGAAGGTTTGACTCCTCCAGATTTGATTGTCATTGATGGGGGACAAGGTCAAGTCAATATCGCCAAGCAAGTCATCCAAGAGGAACTGGGCTTGGATATTCCAATTGCAGGTCTGCAAAAGAATGATAAGCACCAAACCCATGAATTGCTCTTTGGAGATCCGCTGGAAGTGGTGGACTTGTCTCGCAATTCTCAGGAATTTTTCCTCCTCCAACGTATCCAAGATGAGGTGCACCGCTTTGCTATCACTTTCCATCGCCAACTGCGCTCCAAAAATTCCTTTTCATCACAATTGGATGGGATTGACGGTCTGGGACCTAAACGCAAGCAAAATCTCATGAGGCACTTCAAGTCTCTGACCAAAATCAAGGAAGCAAGTGTGGATGAGATTGTCGAAGTCGGTGTGCCTAGAGTCGTTGCAGAAGCTGTGCAGAGGAAGTTGAACTCGCAGGAAACAGAAACCTTGCCTCAAGTGGCAGAAGAAAGAGTAGATTATCAAACAGAAGGAGACCATCATGAACCATAAAATCGCAATTTTATCAGATATTCATGGCAATGCGACAGCCTTAGAAGCAGTGATTGCAGATGCTAAAACCCAAGGAGTCAGTGAATATTGGATTCTGGGAGATATTTTTCTACCTGGTCCAGGTGCAAATGACTTGGTCGCCCTGCTAAAGGACCTTCCTATCACAGCCAGTGTTCGAGGCAATTGGGATGATTGTGTCCTTGAGGTCTTGGATGGGCAATACGGTTTGGAACATCCAAAAGAAATCCAGCTCATGCGATTGACCCAGTTTTTGATGGAGCGAATGGATCCTGCAACGATTGTCTGGCTACGAAGCTTGCCTTTGCTGGAAAAGAAAGAAATTGACGGATTGCGCTTTTCTATCTCTCATAATTTACCTGACAAAAACTATGGTGGTGACTTGCTAGTTGAGAATGATACAGAGAAATTTGACCAACTCCTAGATGAGGAAACCGACGTGGCAGTCTATGGTCATGTCCACAAGCAGTTGCTTCGTTACGGCAGTCAAGGGCAACAAATCATCAATCCAGGGTCGATTGGCATGCCCTATTTTAATTGGGATGCGTTAAAAAATCACCGTGCCCAGTATGCCGTGATAGAAATTGAAGATGGGGAATTGGTAAATATCCTATTTCGTAAAGTTGCTTATGACTACGAAGCGGAGTTGGAATTGGCTAAGTCTCAGGGGCTTCCCTTTATCGAAATGTATGAAGAACTACGTCGTGAAGATAACTATCAGGGACACAATCTGGAATTATTAGCAAGCTTAATAGAAAAGCATGGGTATGTAGAAGATGTGAAGAATTTTTTTGATTTTTTGTAAGAGTTTCCTAAAATAACCAATGCAAATTAAAAACGATTGGCTCGTCCAATCGCTTTTAGTATATCTTATTGTAACTGAGATTGATCTGGGAGATAAGAACCACCTAGATAGGTATTGCTGAGTTTTTCGAGTGTTCCGTCTTGGTAGAGTTCTTTGAGTGCTTTATCAAATTGTTCTTTAAACTCTTTTTGGTCGCTTGAGAAAACAATATAATTGTTGGGGCTATCGACAGAAGGTAAATCAACAACTGAGAGATCTAGGTCGCGGTCCTTGATGATCTTTTGAACGGATACCTTGTCAAAGACTAGGAAATCAAATTCACCGTTAGCAAGGTCTAGGATTCGTTTACCGATATCTTCACCAGAAAAATCGATAGTAGCAGGATTGTCAGTGTGTTTCTGATTCCAGTTATTGATGAATTGAGCGTTTGAAGTTCCGGTATCCTCTTGCGTTGTTTTGCCAGCAATTTGATCAAGAGAAGTCAAAGGATTTTTCTTGTTGCTAACAAGGACGAGGGGATTGTTGGAAATCGGAAGCGAGTATAGGTATTTTTCAGCACGCTCTTTTGTGTAACTCAAGTTATTGGCAGCTGCTTGATAGTGACCAGAATCAAGTCCAGGGAAGATACTTTCCCAGGCAGTTCTTTGGAATTGAATCTCGTAGTCGCTGAGTTTTTCATCCACTGCTTTTAGAACTTCGATATCGAAGCCTGTCAGATTTCCCTTGTCTTCGTAGTCAAATGGCGGCACGTCGCCAGCTGTAGCAAGGACGATTGTCTTTTGAGCGCTAGTCTCTTTGGGTGTAGCTTGATTCCCACAGGCAACCAAAAATGGTAGGATAGCTAGTAATAGGCTAAATTTTTTCATACTGTCTCCATTCAAATGTAAAGTACTTGCTAGTTTATCAGAAATGTTCCTGATAAACCAATATATATCTTTTATGTCTGTGATAGAAAAACTTAATCATGAAAAATCCCTGCAAGCTCTTTCAAATTATGGTAGAATGGAAGCAGTAGAATTAGAAAAGGAAATCGATTATGAAATTTCTTGAATTAAATAAAAAACGTCATGCGACTAAGCATTTCACTGATAAGCCAGTTGATCCAAAAGATGTGCGTACGGCTATCGAAATTGCAACCTTGGCACCAAGTGCCCACAACAGCCAGCCTTGGAAATTTGTGGTGGTACGTGAGAAAAATGCCGAACTAGCAAAATTGGCTTACGGTTCCAACTTTGAACAGGTATCATCAGCGCCTGTAACTATTGCCCTCTTTACGGATACAGACCTTGCCAAACGTGCTCGTAAGATTGCCCGAGTTGGTGGTGCTAACAATTTCTCAGAAGAACAACTTCAATACTTCATGAAAAATTTGCCAGCTGAATTTGCACGCTACAATGAACAACAAGTCAGCGACTACCTAGCCCTCAATGCAGGTTTGGTTGCTATGAACTTGGTTCTTGCTCTGACAGACCAAGGAATTGGATCTAACATTATCCTTGGTTTTGACAAATCAAAAGTTAATGAAGTTTTGGAAATTGAAGAACGTTTCCGGCCAGAACTCTTGATCACAGTGGGTTACACAGACGAGAAATTGGAACCAAGCTACCGCTTGCCAGTAGATGAAATCATCGAGAAAAGATAGAAAGAAGAAAAAATGACAGCAATTGATTTTACAGCAGAAGTAGAAAAACGCAAAGAAGACCTCTTGGCTGACTTGTTTAGCCTTTTGGAAATCAATTCAGAACGTGATGACAGCAAGGTTGATGCTGAACATCCATTTGGGCCTGGTCCAGTAAAAGCCTTGGAGAAATTCCTTGAAATCGCAGACCGTGATGGCTACCCAACTAAGAATGTCGATAACTACGCAGGACATTTTGAGTTTGGTGATGGAGAAGAAGTTCTCGGAATCTTTGCCCATATGGATGTGGTGCCTGCTGGTAGCGGTTGGGACACAGACCCTTACACACCAACTATCAAAGATGGTCGCCTTTATGCGCGTGGTGCTTCAGATGACAAGGGACCTACAACAGCTTGCTACTATGGTTTGAAAATCATCAAAGAATTGGGCCTTCCAACTTCTAAGAAAGTTCGCTTCATCGTTGGAACAGACGAAGAATCAGGCTGGGCAGACATGGACTACTACTTTGAGCACGTAGGACTTGCCAAACCAGATTTCGGTTTCTCACCAGATGCTGAATTTCCAATCATCAATGGTGAAAAAGGAAATATCACGGAATACCTCCACTTTGCAGGAGAAAATACAGGTGCTGCCCGTCTTCACAGCTTTACAGGTGGTTTACGTGAAAACATGGTACCAGAATCAGCAACAGCAGTCGTTTCAGGTGATTTAGCTGACTTGCAAGCTAAACTAGATGCCTTTGTTGCAGAACACAAACTTAGAGGAGAACTCCAAGAAGAAGCTGGCCAATACAAGGTGACGATCATTGGTAAATCAGCCCATGGTGCTATGCCTGCTTCAGGTGTCAATGGCGCAACTTACCTTGCCCTCTTCCTCAGCCAGTTTGGCTTTGCTGGTCCAGCCAAAGACTACCTTGACATCGCAGGTAAAATTCTATTGAACGATCATGAGGGTGAAAATCTCAAGATTGCTCATGTGGATGAAAAGATGGGTGCTCTTTCTATGAATGCTGGCGTCTTCCGCTTCGATGAAACAAGTGCTGATAATACCATTGCCCTTAATATCCGCTATCCAAAAGGAACAAGTCCAGAACAAATCAAGTCAATCCTAGAAAACTTGCCAGTTGCTTCTGTCAGTCTATCAGAACATGGTCACACGCCTCACTATGTGCCAATGGAAGATCCACTTGTGCAAACCTTGTTGAATGTCTATGAAAAACAAACTGGCCTTAAAGGTCACGAGCAAGTTATCGGTGGTGGAACCTTTGGTCGCTTGTTAGAGCGCGGAGTTGCCTATGGTGCTATGTTCCCAGACTCAATTGACACCATGCACCAAGCCAATGAATTTATCGCTTTGGATGATCTCTTCCGAGCAGCAGCAATCTATGCCGAAGCTATTTATGAATTGATCAAATAAAACGATAGAAGTCTGAGATTGTATGCTTGGACTTCTTTTTGGAGGGAAAGTAGATGTCTCAAATTGAAAGAATCAAGCAGGCTATCATGGCGGATCCGCAGAATGCTAGCTATACAGAGCGTGGCATCGAGCCTCTTTTTGCAGCACCAAAGACTGCTCGCATCAATATCATCGGTCAAGCACCGGGGCTTAAAACACAGGAGGCAGGCCTTTACTGGAAGGATAAGAGTGGTGACCGCCTGAGAGACTGGCTAGGTGTGGATGAAGATGCCTTTTACAATTCAGGTTATTTTGCTGTTTTGCCTATGGATTTCTACTTTCCAGGGCATGGTAAGTCAGGCGACCTGCCACCGCGAACTGGTTTTGCTGAAAAATGGCATCCGCAGCTCTTGCAAGAATTACCAGATATTCAGTTAACCCTCTTGATTGGCCAATATGCCCAGGCCTACTATTTAAAGGAGAAAATCAGTGGCAAGGTAACAGAACGGGTAAAACATTATCAGAATTACTTGCCAACCTATTTTCCTCTAGTTCACCCCTCACCGCGAAATCAAATCTGGATGGCCAAAAATCCTTGGTTTGAGTCAGAAGTGGTGCCAGATTTGAAAAAAAGAATTAAAACTATTTTATAGTCAATGAAAATCAAAGAGCAAACTAGGAAGCTAGCCGCAGGTTGCTCAAAGTACAGCTTTGAGGTTGCA
>NZ_VMMV01000049.1:0-16684 GCF_013277375.1 Streptococcus sp. 3613 | reverse complement strand
AAAGCCTGTAACCATGCGCTATCTAAGGAGAGAATCAAGGTTGAGAATATTTTTGACAGAGTATAGTAGATTGAAACTAGAATAGTACACCTCTACTTCTAAAACATTGTTAGAAATCGATTTGACTGTCTTGATTGATTTGTCCTGTTCTTATTTCATTTCACTATGAAAACGTTTAAAATATTTTCAACAACCTATCGAAATCATCGTAAACGCTTCGGATTACGAATGAATTTGATTGTTGGTATTATCAATCATGAACTAGGATTCTAGTTTTGCAGGAAGTCTATTTACTCTGTTTTTGATTTAGAAGATCGTATCCTAGCTCAAGATGGGTATGAAGCAAAATGGTATAACTGGTGTGATGGTTTTAATCAAGCAGCAACTCTTTTGTTGAAAAGGTAGTGCATTGTGTCTTGTTCCTTATTATAAGGTCAATCATTGTGAGGAAGCTTTTGCTTGGTATCAGGATGTGAACTTGGTTTACCTCGTAGATGGGGTGAAGCTTCCTTACAGTCAAGCGACCTTGGAAGCCATGTATTTCTATTTGGATCGGCATGGTGAGCCTTTTTGGATTGAAGTCAAGGAGAAGGGAGAATGGTTTCCAATTGGGGATATTACACTATCTCAGGATAATCTCCCCATTGTGATTGGGAATTCCGCTTACCAACATCGAGGACTTGGAAAAAAGATTCTAAGTGCTTTGATTGAATTTGCTTGAGTAAAAGGATGGAAAGAATTGAGAGTTAAGGAAATCTACACCTACAATCATGCTTCTAGGAGGTGTTTCAAGTCGCTTGGATTTGTGGAAAATGGAGCAACAGAAAAAGGAAGGAGTTTTATATTGGAATTAGTCTAATCCTGCCACTTTCTCCCCCTTAACCTTTGACTATTCCGCAAAATTATCGTAAAATAAAGAGTAAATGATAAAATGAGGTCAGAGTCTGTTTGCTCTGGCGATAGTAGTATAAATGAGGAGAAACGCTTTGGAATTAGAAGTATTTGCTGGGCAAGAAAAAAGTGAACTATCTATGATTGAGGTAGCGCGTGCTATCTTGGAACTTCGTGGTCGCGATCATGAGATGCATTTTAGCGATCTTGTAAATGAAATTCAAAACTACCTTGGAACATCAAACAGCGATATCCGCGAAGCTTTGCCTTTGTTCTACACAGAGTTGAACTTTGACGGTAGCTTCATCTCACTTGGGGACAACAAATGGGGTCTTCGTTCATGGTATGGTGTGGACGAAATCGACGAAGAAATCATCGCTCTTGAAGAAAATGACGACGATGAAGTAGCACCAAAAGCTAAGAAAAAACGTGTCAATGCCTTTATGGATGGTGATTCAGATGCCATTGACTACAATGCAGATGATCCAGAAGACGAAGATGCATACGAAGCAGACCCAGCTCTTTCATACGATGATGAAAATCCAGATGATGAAAAAAATGAAGTGGAAGCTTATGATGCAGAAATCAACGAAATCGCTCCAGATGACTTGGGAGAAGATGTGGATCTCAACGAAGACGACGAGTTTTCAGATGATGATGCTGAAATCATCGAGGAATAAAAGTTAGCTATTGACAATTATCCTATTTTTAGGTATCATATTGTTCGGGCACCTCTTTTAGAGGTCGGAGCTCCCTAGTTCTTAGGGAGCTATTTTTGTTTTTACAAGAAGTTATCTTCTTGTATTTTATACTCAATGAAAATCAAAGAGCAAACTAGGAAACTAGCCGTAGGCTGCTCAANNGGTTGTAGATAAGACTGACAAAGTCAGGAACACATATCTACGGCAAGGCGACGTTGACGCGGTTTGAAGAGATTTTCGAAGAGTATTAGTTGTGAATCTGGTGCAGTCGTCCCAGATTATTCTTATTAGTAGGGTCTTGTTTTCTATGTCCCCACGTAGTTAGCAAGACCTTGAGCACTTTAGAAAGAGGAATCTATGTCTACGAAATATATTTTTGTAACTGGTGGTGTGGTATCGTCTATTGGGAAAGGGATTGTGGCAGCGAGTCTGGGCCGTCTCTTGAAAAATCGTGGTCTTAAAGTAACCATTCAAAAATTTGACCCTTATATCAATATTGATCCAGGAACTATGAGTCCTTACCAGCACGGGGAAGTTTTTGTGACAGATGACGGAGCTGAGACAGATTTGGACTTGGGTCACTATGAACGTTTCATCGATATCAATCTCAACAAATATTCCAACGTGACAACTGGTAAAATTTACAGTGAAGTTCTTCGTAAGGAACGTCGTGGAGAATACCTTGGGGCAACTGTTCAGGTTATTCCTCATATCACAGATGCTTTAAAAGAAAAAATCAAGCGTGCCGCTCTAACGACCGACTCTGATGTCATTATCACAGAGGTTGGTGGAACTGTTGGAGATATCGAGTCCTTGCCATTCCTAGAGGCCCTTCGTCAGATGAAGGCGGATGTGGGTGCGGATAATGTTATGTACATCCATACAACCTTGCTTCCTTACCTCAAGGCCGCTGGTGAAATGAAGACCAAACCAACTCAGCACTCTGTAAAAGAATTGCGTGGATTGGGAATCCAACCAAATATGTTGGTGATTCGTACAGAAGAGCCAGCTGGTCAAGGAATTAAAAATAAACTGGCCCAGTTCTGTGATGTGGCACCAGAAGCCGTTATCGAATCGTTGGATGTCGAACATCTTTACCAAATTCCACTGAACTTGCAGGCACAAGGTATGGACCAAATTGTCTGTGACCATTTGAAATTAGACGCACCAGCAGCGGATATGACAGAATGGTCAGCCATGGTGGACAAGGTCATGAACCTCAAGAAACAAGTTAAGATTTCCCTTGTTGGTAAGTATGTGGAGTTGCAAGATGCCTATATCTCAGTGGTCGAAGCCTTGAAACACTCTGGCTATGTCAATGATGTAGAAGTTAAAATCAATTGGGTCAATGCCAATGATGTGACAGCAGAGAATGTAGCAGAACTCTTGTCTGATGCGGACGGGATCATCGTACCAGGTGGTTTTGGTCAACGTGGTACAGAAGGGAAAATCCAAGCCATCCGCTATGCGCGTGAAAATGATGTTCCAATGTTGGGAGTCTGCTTGGGAATGCAGTTGACATGTATCGAATTTGCTCGTCACGTTTTAGGACTCGAAGGTGCCAATTCTGCAGAGCTTGCACCAGAAACAAAATACCCTATCATTGATATCATGCGTGATCAGATTGATGTTGAGGATATGGGGGGAACCCTTCGCTTGGGGCTTTATCCGTCTAAGTTGAAACGTGGCTCTAAGGCAGCAGCTGCTTATCATAATCAAGAAGTGGTGCAACGCCGTCACCGTCACCGTTATGAGTTTAATAATGCCTTCCGTGAGCAGTTTGAGGCAGCAGGTTTTGTCTTTTCAGGAGTTTCTCCAGACAATCGTTTGGTAGAAATCGTGGAAATTCCTGAAAATAAATTCTTTGTAGCTTGTCAGTATCACCCTGAACTGTCAAGCCGTCCAAACCGACCAGAAGAACTCTACACTGCCTTTGTTACTGCAGCGGTTGAGAACAGCAATTAGCAAAATCAGAACCTTTGAGAAAAATCTCAGAGGTTTTTTGCATACGATGATATTGCAGTATATCTGAGGTAGGAGTCCTCTGTATGTACCTGCTACCGTTGAAATCAATAGCGACTCCCTCTTGCCCTGTGCTAGTGAATGGATTTTTCAGTATATTGAAATGAAATAAAATTTGAACAAATTAATTCGGAAAGCCAAATCAATTTCTAGCAAAGTTTTAGGAACTGGATTGTATAGTGAATTGAAATAAGATGTGAACAACTCTATCAGGAAAGTCAAATTAATTTATAGAAATATTTTAGCAGTCAAGATGTACTGTTATAGATTCAATATACTATACTTTTTTAATTTAATCCACTATAATAAAATGAAATAATAACAGGATAAATCGTTCAGGACAGTCAAATCGATTTCTAACAATGTTTTAGAAATAGAGGTGTACTATTCTAGTTTCAATATACTATATATCTGCAGAATACTCTTTCAGTTTCATTCAGCCTAGTCTTGCTTAGGAAAAAGCAAAAAGCCATCCAATTATGATGGATAGCTTCTTGGTTCTTAGATTTGTTCTGCAAAAACCTTTTCAGCAAGGTTCATAGCGTGGTCTGATACACGAGTGTAGTGTGAGATGATGTCTATAAAGTTGACCCCAGCTTGTGTTGAACATTCGCCCTTGTTGAGGCGTTTGATGTGGGTTTTTCTGAGAACACGTTCTATCTTATTGATTGCTTCATGACGTTCTACAAGACTGCGTGCTTTTTCAATATCATTGTTTTCCACACTATCCAGAGCATCTTTGATAAAGTCACTAGTTTGACGATAAACTTCCTCTAATTCTTTCAAGGCGGCATCAGAAAATTCAACATTTTTACGTTGAAGATAGTCAGTCAGATTGAGTAGAGCCTCCGCGTGGTCTCCAATCCGTTCCAAATCACGGGAGGAATCAAGGATATTGGTGAGCACTTCGCTTTCTTTTTGACTGAGAGCTTCGCTTGAAAGGGCAATGAGATAACGTGTTAATTGCTCATCGATGGTGTTAATGGCTTCTTCGGTTTTATGCCCTTTTTCAGCAACTTTTTCATCCAAGTCAATGATATACTTATAGGAAAGGTCAAAGGCTTTGGCAGCGTAGTTTCCTAAATGCAAGAGCTCTTTCTTAGCATTTCCGAGAGCGATAGATGGGGCTTGTTTGATGAAATGCTCATCAAGATATAAGGGTTCATATTTGACAACCTCGTCCTCTCCAGGAATAATCTTGGTTACAAAGTAAGCCAGAGCTCCGATAAATGGAAATTGGACAATGGTATTGGTAATATTAAAGGTTCCGTGAGCAAAGGCGATGGTCATTTCTGGTGCTAGATTTAGCGTAGCTTCAAACCAATGAATCAGGGCTGTAAAAGGAACTAGAAAAATAACGCAGACGACTGTTCCGATAACGTTGAAGGCAACATGAGCTCCTGCTACCCGTTTAGCTGCAATATTAGCACCTAAAGAGGCAATGATGGCTGTAATGGTTGTCCCGATATTGTCACCAAATAGAACTGGCAAAGCTCCTTGCAGGTCAATGAGATTGCTGGCGTAGAGGTTTTGTAAAATCCCGATGGTAGCCGAGGAAGCTTGAATCAGTAAGGTCAAGCCGGTACCGACAAAGACACCCAAAACAGGATTCTTACTTAGCTCAATCATATAGTCCTTAAAGACCTGTAAATCCTTGAGTGGAGCCATTGCACCGCTCATAAGATTGAGGGCAAAAAAGATACCACCGACACCAAAGAGGATGCGTCCGATATTATTGACTGTCCGATTTTTCGTAAAAAAGAGACAGACAGCATCGATAAAGAGCATAGGTAGGGCATAGTCACCTAGTTTAAACCCAATAAGAAAGGATGTGACTGTTGTCCCGATATTAGCCCCCATGACAATTCCGATAGCCTGACGTAAGGTTAGGAGACCGGCACTGACCAGGCCGACTGTGATAACTGTTACACCAGAACTAGACTGAATTAGAGCAGTCATCCCAATACCAACCAGAACTCAAAAGAAAGGATTACTAGTATATTTGTCAATGTAAAAACGAAGGCGATCTCCAGCAGCTTGTTGTAAACCGTCTCCCATGGTCTTGATACTATATAAGAATAGCCCCAGACCACCTAAAAAGTGAAATAAAATTTCCTGCCAATTAATGGACATTTCTTTTTCCTCCGAAAAATAATCGCGGAATATCTCCTATTCTATTTTAAAGGATAAAAGTAAATCTAACAAGTGTTAAGGTCAAGTTTGTAAAAGAAAATTATACTTGATAAGTGTATTATTTTTAAGAGTTTTTAACCTTATTTTAGATTTGTGAAAACAGCTATTGTTTTTTGTCAAAAAATGCTTTAGGATAAAAATGTGATTATCTTGATCCCTGTGATTGGGATAAAAATTTTACAAAGAAAGTTAAGTGCTTTCTTTTGCGTAACAAAATCAATCTTTTAGGAGGAGAAAATGAAGAATCCATTTTTTGAAAGACGTTGTCGTTACAGTATTCGTAAGTTATCAGTAGGGGCTTGCTCACTGATGATTGGGGCTGTTTTATTTGCTAGTCCAGCCTTGGCAGAAGAAACTGCAGTTCCTGAAAATAGCGGAACCAATACAGAGCTTGTTTCAGGAGAGAGTGAGCATCCAACTAATGAAGCTGACAAGCAGCATGAAGGAGAACATGCTAGAGAAAATAAGCCAGAAAAGGCAGAAGGAGTAGCGACAGCATCTGAAACTGCTTCGCCAGCAAGCAATGAAGCTGCAACTACTGAAACCGCAGAAGTAGCTAGCGTAGCTAAACCAGAGGAAAAAGCAAGTGAGGTGGCTGCAGAAACACCATCTGCAGAAGCAAAACCTAAGTCTGAAAAGGAAATAGAAGCAAAGCCCGAAGCAACTAGCCAAGGGGATGAGTCTAAGCCAGCAGCAGAAGCTAATAAGACTGAAAAAGAAGTCCAGCCAGATGTCCCTAAAAATACGGAAAAAACATTAAAACCAAAGGAAATCAAATTTAATTCTTGGGATGAATTGTTGAAATGGGAACCAGGAGCTCGTGAAGATGACGCTATTAACCGCGGATCTGTTGCCCTCGCTTCACGTCGGACAGGTCATTTGGTCAATGAAAAAGCTAGTAAGGAAGCAAAAGTACAAGCCCTATCTAACACCAATTCTAAAGCAAAAGACCACGCTTCTGTTGGTGGAGAAGAGTTCAAGGCCTATGCTTTTGACTATTGGCAATATCTAGATTCAATGGTCTTCTGGGAAGGTCTTGTACCAACGCCTGACGTTATTGATGCAGGTCACCGTAACGGGGTTCCTGTATATGGTACACTCTTCTTCAACTGGTCAAATAGTATTGCTGATCAAGAAAAATTTGCTGAAGCTTTGAAGCAAGACGCAGATGGTAGCTTTCCAATTGCCCGTAAATTGGTAGATATGGCCAAGTATTATGGCTATGATGGCTATTTCATTAACCAAGAAACAACTGGGGATTTGGTTGAACCTCTTGGAGAAAAGATGCGCCAGTTTATGCTCTATACCAAGGAGTATGCTGCTAAGGTAAACCATCCAATCAAGTATTCTTGGTACGATGCCATGACTTATAACTATGGACGTTACCACCAAGATGGTTTGGGAGAATACAACTACCAATTCATGCAACCTGAAGGAGATAAGGTTCCAGCAGACAACTTCTTTGCTAACTTTAACTGGACCAAAGAGAAGAATGATTACTCTGTAGCTATGGCCAAATGGCTAGAGCGTAGCCAGTACGATGTCTTTGCAGGATTGGAATTGCAACAGGGTGGTTCTTATAAGACTAAAGTGAAATGGGATGCCCTTTTAGATGAAAATGGCAAACTTCGCTTGTCACTTGGTCTCTTTGCGCCAGATACTATTACAAGTCTTGGCAAGACAGGCGAAGACTATCATAAGAACGAAGATATATTCTTTACAGGTTACCAAGGTGATCCTACTGGCCAAAAACCAGGTGACAAAGATTGGTATGGTATTGCTAATCTAGTTGCGGACCGCACGCCAGCAGTAGGTAATACTTTTACTACTTCTTTTAATACCGGTCATGGTAGAAAATGGTTCGTAGATGGTAAGGTTTCTAAGGATTCTGAGTGGAATTACCGTTCAGTTTCAGGTGTTCTTCCAACATGGCGCTGGTGGCAAAAATCAACTGGTGATAAGTTGAAAGCAAGCTATGATTTTGAAGATGCTTATAATGGTGGAACTTCTCTTAAATTTGCAGGGGATCTTTCAGGTGCGACCAAGCAAGATGTGAATTTGTACTCTACTCGCTTGAAGGTGACAGATACAACAAAATTGCATGTTGCCCACAAAGGAGGCAAAGGGACCAAGGTTTATGTAGAATTTGCAACCAAGAAAGATTATACCTACGGTGATGAAGCTGCCCGTAAAGAATTGACAGTTTCAGATAACTGGACTACCGATGATTTTGATTTGAGCGCCTTGGCAGGTAAAACAATTTACGGTATTAAACTCTATTTTGAAAATGACAAAGACTTAAAAGGTTATCAATTTAACCTGGGGCAATTGACCATCAGCAATAATCAAGATGCTCCTCAGGCACCAACCACAGTAGCTGTAGCCAAACAAGTCCTTAAAAATGCCCAAGAAGCGGAAGCAGTTGTACAATTTACTGGTCATAAAGATGCTGATTTCTATGAAGTCTATGAAAAGGATGGCGATGCTTGGCGCCTATTGACAGGTTCATCTGCAACTACGATCTACCTACCAAAAGTTAGCCGCTCAGCTAGTGCGACTGGTACTAGTCAGGAGTTGAAGGTTGTTGCAGTTGGTAAGAATGGCCTTCGTTCTGAAGCAGCAACTACAAACTTTGAGTGGGGGATGACTGTCCAAGACACAAGTCTTCCAAGACCTCTAGCAGAAAACATCGTTCCAGGGGCTACTGTTATCGGAAGTACCTTCCCAGATACAGAAGGTGGAGAAGGTATCGAAGGTATGTTGAATGGGACCATCACCAGTCTATCTGACAAATGGTCTTCTTCTCAATTAAGTGGTAGCGTTGATATTCGTTTGACACAACCACGCCGTGTTGTGAGATGGGTCATGGATCATGCTGGAGCTGGTGGAGAATCTGTCAACGATGGTTTGATGAACACCAAAGACTTTGACCTCTATTATAAAGATGCGGATGGTCAATGGAAGTTGGCTAAGGAAGTCCGTGGCAATAAAGCTCATGTTACAGATATTACCCTTGATAAACCTATCACAGCTCAAGATTGGCGCTTAAATGTTGTCACTTCTGACAATGGAACTCCATGGAAGGCTATTCGTATCTATAACTGGAAAATGTATGAAAAGCTTGATACTGAGAGTGTCAATATTCCGATGGCCAAGGCTGCAGCCCGTTCTCTAGGCAATAACAAGGTACAGGTTGGTTTTGCGGATGTACCAGCTGGAGCAACCATTACCGTTTATGACAATCCAAATTCTCAAACTCCGCTTGCAACCTTGAAGAGCGAAGTTGGAGGAGACCTAGCAAGTGCACCATTGGATTTGACAAATCAATCTGGTCTTCTGTACTATCGTACCCAGTTTCCAGGCAAGGAAATTAGTAATGTCCTAGCAGTTTCCGTTCCAAAAGATGACAGAAAAATCAAGTCAGTCAGCCTAGAGACAGGACCTAAGAAAACAAGCTACGCCGAAGGGGAGGATTTGGACCTTAGAGGTGGTGTTCTTCGAGTTCAGTATGAAGGGGGAGCTGAGGACGAACTCATTCGCCTAACTCACGCAGGTGTATCAGTATCAGGATTTGACACGCATCATAAGGGAGAACAAAATCTTACTCTCCAATACTTGGGACAACCAGTAAATGCGAATTTGTCAGTGACTGTTACTAGTCAAGATGAAGCAAGTCCGAAAACTATTTTGAGAATTGAAGTAAGTCAGGAACCGAAAAAAGATTACCTAGTTGGTGATAGCTTAGACTTGTCTGAAGGACGCTTTGCAGTGGCTTATAGCAATGACACCATGGAAGAACATTCCTTTACTGATGAGGGAGTTGAAATTTCTGGTTACGATGCTCAAAAGACTGGTCGTCAAACCTTGACGCTTCGTTACCAAGGTCATAAAGTCAACTTTGATGTTTTGGTATCTCCAAAAGCAGCATTGAACGATGAGTACCTTAAACAAAAATTAGCAGAAGTTGAAGTGGCTAAGAACAAGGTGGTCTATAACTTTGCTTCACCAGAAGTAAAAGAAGCCTTCTTGAAAGCAATTGAAGCGGCTGAACAAGTGTTGAAAGACCATGAAACTAGTACCCAAGATCAGGTTAATGACCGTCTTAATAAATTGACAGAAGCTCATAAAGCTCTGAATGGTCAAGAGAAATTTACGGAAGAAAAGACAGAACTTGATCGCTTAACAGGTGAGGCTCAAGAACTCTTGGCTGCCAAACCAAACCATCCTTCAGGTTCTGCCCTAGCTCCTCTTCTTGAGAAAAACAAGGCCTTGGTTGAAAAAGTAGATTTGAGCCCAGAAGAGCTTGCAACAGCGAAACAGAGTTTGAAAGATCTGGTTGCCTTATTGAAAGAAGACAAGCTAGCAGTCTTTTCTGATAGTAAAACAGGTGTTGAAGTGCACTTCTCAAATAAAGAGAAGACTGTCATCAAGGGCTTGAAAGTAGAGCGTGTTCAAGCAAGTGCTGAAGAGAAGAAATACTTTGCTGGAGAAGATGCTCATGTCTTTGAAATAGAAGGTCTAGATGAAAAAGGTCAAGACGTTGATCTTTCTTACGCTTCTATTGTGAAAATTCCAATTGAAAAAGATAAGAAAGTGAAGAGAGTATTCTTCTTACCTGGAGGCAAAGAGGCAGTGGAATTGGCTTTTGAACAAACGGATAGTCATGTTATCTTTACAGCACCACACTTTACTCATTATGCCTTTGTTTATGAATCTGCTGAGAAACCACGAGTAGAATCTAATGGTGCAAATGACCTTGTTACTATCTCAACTAAACCAGAACAACAAAACATAGTCCTTCCAAAAACTACTAATCAACCGGCTTCTGATCAACAAAAGGCTCCTAAATTGGAAGTTCAAGAGGAAAAGGTTGCCTTTGACCGTCAAGAGCATGAAAATGCTGATATACTAGTTGGGGAACAACGAGTCATCATACAGGGACGAGATGGTCTGTTGAGACATGTCTTTGAAGTTGATGAAAACGGTCAGCGTCGTCTTCGTTCAACAGAAGTCATCCAAGAGGCGATTCCAGAAATTGTTGAAATTGGAACAAAAGTAAAAACAGAACCAGCAGTAGCGCCTACACAAGAAAAACCAGCCCAAAATACAGCAGTTAAATCAGAAGAAGCAGGCAAACAATTGCCAAATACAGGAACTGCTGATGCCAATGAAGCCCTAATAGCAGGATTGGCAAGCCTTGGTCTTGCTAGTTTAGCATTGACATTGAAACAGAAAAAAGAAGATGAAGATTAAATATCGAAAAATCTTGTGAAATCTTTCCTTATATTTCCAAAGTGTGATATAATAGTTTCGAATAAAATAAATAAAGGGGTTTTTGTAACATGGCAAAACTTACTGTTAAAGACGTTGACTTGAAAGGTAAAAAAGTCCTCGTTCGTGTTGACTTCAACGTACCATTGAAAGATGGCGTAATCACTAACGACAACCGTATCACAGCAGCTCTTCCAACTATTAAGTACATCATCGAACAAGGTGGACGTGCAATTCTTTTCTCTCACCTTGGACGTGTGAAAGAAGAAGCTGATAAAGCTGGTAAATCACTTGCTCCTGTAGCAGCTGACTTGGCAGCTAAATTGGGTCAAGATGTTGTGTTCCCAGGTGTAACTCGTGGTGCTGAATTGGAAGCAGCGATCAACGCTCTTGAAGATGGACAAGTTCTCTTGGTTGAAAACACTCGTTACGAAGATGTTGACGGCAAGAAAGAATCTAAAAACGATCCTGAACTTGGTAAATACTGGGCATCACTTGGAGATGGTATCTTCGTAAACGATGCATTCGGTACAGCTCACCGTGCACACGCATCTAACGTTGGTATCTCAGCAAACGTTGAAAAAGCAGTTGCTGGATTCCTTCTTGAAAACGAAATTGCCTACATCCAAGAAGCAGTTGAAACTCCAGAACGTCCATTCGTAGCAATCCTTGGTGGTTCAAAAGTTTCAGACAAGATTGGTGTTATCGAAAACTTGCTTGAAAAAGCTGATAAAGTCCTTATCGGTGGTGGTATGACTTATACATTCTATAAAGCACAAGGTATCGAAATCGGGAACTCACTTGTAGAAGAAGACAAATTGGATGTTGCGAAAGCTCTTCTTGAAAAAGCAAACGGTAAATTGATCTTGCCAGTTGACTCAAAAGAAGCAAACGCATTTGCTGGTTACACTGAAGTGCGTGACACTGAAGGTGAAGCAGTTTCTGAAGGCTTCCTTGGTCTTGACATCGGTCCAAAATCTATCGCTAAATTTGACGAAGCTTTGACTGGTGCCAAAACAGTTGTATGGAACGGACCTATGGGTGTATTTGAAAACCCAGACTTCCAAGCTGGTACAATCGGTGTGATGGACGCTATCGTGAAACAACCAGGTGTTAAATCAATCATCGGTGGTGGTGACTCAGCTGCCGCAGCAATCAACCTTGGTCGTGCAGACAAGTTCTCATGGATCTCTACTGGTGGTGGAGCATCAATGGAACTTCTTGAAGGTAAAGTATTGCCAGGTTTGGCTGCACTTACAGAAAAATAATTTCAGCCCGTTAGTCTCTACAAAATCCTGATTTTGTAGAAAAGGAAGAAAACTGAAACGTTAACAAAAAGGTGGCTATGTCACCTTTTTGTGTTAGTGTAGGTATTTGTGACGCGGTGGTGGAGCATCAATGGAACTTCTCGAAGGTAAAGTTCTTCCAGGACTTGCAGCCTTGACAGAAAAATAAGATTTTATAAACAAATCAAAGAAGAGAGGGGTGAAAGTTCCTCTTTTCTTTTGCTCAAAATAAAAACGCTTCCTCTCAACTATTCCTCATAAAAATCACCGATTTATGATAAAATGGAAATAGAAAGTTGAGATTATGAGTTATTTTAAAAAATATAAATTCGATAAATCCCAGTTCAAACTTGGTATGCGAACCTTTAAAACAGGTATTGCTGTTTTTCTAGTTCTCTTGATTTTTGGCTTTTTTGGTTGGAAAGGTCTTCAAATTGGTGCTTTGACAGCCGTTTTTAGCCTGAGGGAGAGTTTTGATAAGAGTGTCCATTTTGGGACTTCGCGTATTCTAGGAAATAGTATCGGTGGCCTCTATGCCTTGGTTTTCTTCCTAATAAATAGTTTTTTCCACGAAGCCTTTTGGGTAACCTTAGTTGTTGTTCCAATCTGCACCATGTTAACTATTATGACAAATGTAGCCATGAATAACAAAGCAGGGGTTATTGGTGGTGTAGCAGCTATGTTAATTATTACACTATCGATCCCGAGTGGGGAAACGATTTTGTACGTGTTTGCGCGTGTATCAGAAACTTTCATGGGAGTTTTTGTCGCAATTCTCGTAAATTACGATATTGATCGTATTCGGCTCTTTTTAGAGAAAAAAGAAAAATAATGTTACATTTTATAACATCATCAATTGACGTTTGTCTTTTTTTAGACTATAATAGACAGAAAGAAGGAAATTGTAAATGAAGGAAAAAGAATTTCGCCGAAATATGGCTGTTTTTCCTATCGGCAGTGTTATGAAGTTGACCGATCTATCGGCGCGTCAGATTCGTTATTATGAAGATCAAGAGTTGATTAAGCCTGATCGAAACGAAGGGAACCGTCGCATGTATTCCTTGAATGACATGGATCGTCTGCTTGAAATCAAAGATTATATCTCTGAAGGTTATAATATCGCTGCCATTAAGAAAAAATATGCTGAACGTGAAGCGAAATCCAAGAAAGCGGTTAGTCAGACTGAAGTACGTCGTGCACTTCACAATGAACTCCTCCAACAGGGTCGCTTTGCTTCAGTACGGTCACCTTTTGGTCGCGGTTAGGCAACCGCAAGTAGTCATACATTTAAGGAGAAAACTCATGCCAATCACAGCTGCAGATATTCGTCGTGAAGTCAAGGAAAAAAATGTTACCTTTATCCGTCTCATGTTCTCAGATATTTTGGGAACCATGAAAAACGTCGAAATTCCTGCTACAGATGAACAGTTAGATAAAGTCTTGTCAAACAAGGCTATGTTTGATGGATCTTCTATTGAAGGTTTTGTACGTATCAATGAGTCGGATATGTACTTGTACCCTGATTTGGATACATGGACAGTCTTCCCGTGGGGAGATGAAAATGGAAGTGTTGCAGGTTTGATCTGTGATGTCTATACAACAGAAGGTGAACCATTTGCAGGTGACCCTCGTGGCAATTTGAAACGTGCTCTTCGTCACATGGAAGAAGTAGGATTCAAATCCTTCAATCTTGGACCAGAGCCAGAATTCTTCTTATTTAAACTGGATGAAAATGGAGACCCAACACTTGAGGTGAATGACAAGGGTGGCTACTTTGATTTGGCACCTACTGATCTTGCGGACAACACACGTCGTGAGATTGTGAATGTCTTGACCAAAATGGGATTTGAAGTAGAAGCCAGTCACCACGAGGTTGCGGTTGGACAACATGAGATTGACTTCAAGTACGATGAAGTTCTCCGTGCTTGTGATAAGATTCAAATCTTTAAACTTGTTGTTAAAACCATTGCTCGCAAACATGGGCTTTACGCAACCTTTATGGCCAAACCAAAATTTGGTATTGCCGGATCAGGTATGCACTGTAATATGTCCTTGTTTGATGCAGAAGGAAACAATTCCTTCTTTGATCCAAATGATCCAAAAGGAATGCAGTTGTCAGAAACGGCCTACCATTTCCTCGGTGGTTTGATCAAACATGCCTACAACTATACTGCCATCATGAACCCAACGGTTAACTCATACAAACGTTTGGTTCCAGGTTATGAAGCGCCTGTTTACATTGCTTGGGCTGGTCGTAACCGTTCGCCACTTGTGCGCGTACCTGCTTCACGCGGTATGGGAACTCGTCTTGAGTTGCGTTCAGTGGATCCGATGGCAAACCCATACATCGCTATGGCAGTTCTATTGGAAGTTGGTTTGCATGGTATTGAAAATAAAATCGAAGCACCAGCTCCTATTGAAGAAAATATTTACATCATGACAGCAGAAGAGCGTAAGGAAGCTGGTATTACAGACCTTCCATCAACTCTTCACAACGCTTTGAAAGCTTTGACAGAAGATGAGGTTGTCAGAGCGGCTCTTGGAGAACATATCTATACTAGTTTCCTTGAAGCCAAGCGAATCGAATGGGCAAGTTATGCAACCTTCGTTTCACAATGGGAAATTGATAATTATTTAGACCTTTACTAATACTAATATAGAAGAAAGATTGCCTGAGGGCAAACAGTCACACAGCAGTCTAAGCCATCAAATACCTATAACCCTTAAAATAGCGATTTCGGTCGCTATTTATTTTTCGAAAAATCCTCTTGACTCTTTTGCGAATTAGATTTATCATCAGACGTGTAGAAGAAAATTAAGGAGTCACTATGGAAAAATTCAATTTCAAAAACAATATCGGGCAAGAAAACAAGTTACTTCAAATCGAAATCTACAAGTTTACTAACTTTTGCAAGCTTCAAAATTACACATCTGTAAATATTTTTTCGAAAGATATATTTGAAGCCATAGTAAATTGAGACTAGAATAGTACACTACATCTGCTAAAAATTTCTAGAAACTAATTTAACTTTCCTAATCGATTTGTTTACATCTTATTTCAATCTACTATATTATCTCAATAAATGATGATGGAGACTGTTTTGTTTGTGCTTGTCGATTTTTGAATCCTGATCGAGCGGAAGAATATTTCTACCGAGGTTGCCAAGGGGAAAATCCTGAAGATATTGAATTTTATGATGAACAATTACAGGCAGAAAAGGTGGAGGTTTTAAGTATTCGATTGGAAGTAAAAAATTGAATTATCTACAATCTCATCAACAATAAACCTATTTCAACCCCATTATCTATAGGCGTATTTTTACGCCTTTTTATATACTTGAAGCACATAAGAAACATTATGGGAAGTTTGCTGATGGAAGTATAAAAGAGTTTAAACATAATATACCTAAAGGATGGGCCATAGTTTATTTACCAGACATTTGTGCATTAGAGGACGGCTCAATAAAAAGAGGTCCTTTTGGTAGTTCTATAACAAAGTCAATGTTTGTTCCGAAAGGAGAACATACATATAAGGTTTATGAACAAGGTAATGCTATAAGAAAAACTATAGATTATGGAGACTATTGGTTAAAAGAGAGTGATTATATACGTTTAAAAAATTTTTCAATAAAAGCAGGAGATATTTTAATATCTTGTGCAGGTACTATTGGAGAAATCTTTCAAATACCTTCAAATTATTATAATGGAGTTATAAATCAAGCATTATTAAAACTTACGTTAAACTCAGATATAATAGATTCACAGTATTTTAAATGGATGTTTACGAGTTTGATTAATACACTAAAAGAGCATTCTATAGGTTCAGCGATAAAAAATTTAGCTTCAATAAAATTTTTAAAATATGAAGTTCCTATGTTATTGCCTCCACTATCCGAACAACAACGAATAGTAGAAGCAATCGAATCAGCTTTAGAAAGAGTAGATGAGTACGCTAAAAGTTATAATAGACTCGAACAGCTAGATAAAGAATTTCCAGATAAACTAAAAAAATCTATTCTTCAATATGCTATGCAAGGAAAATTAGTTGAACAAGACCCAAATGATGAATCAGTCGAAGTTTTACTTGAAAAAATACGAGCAGAAAAACAAAAACTCTTTGAAGAAGGCAAGATTAAAAAGAAAGATTTGGACATTTCTATTGTTTCCCAAGGAGATGATAACTCTTATTATGAGGAAGTTCCTTATGAAATACCAAAAAGTTGGGAGTGGGTGAGGTTTTCTACATTGGTTGAAATTGTTAGAGGTGGTTCTCCACGACCAATCAAAGATTATCTTACTTCCGAAGTAGATGGAATAAAT